>JAQGMN010000235.1 GCA_028292345.1 Polaromonas sp.
TGCTGGGCCCCAACGGCGCGGGCAAGACCACGCTGATCAACATCGTTTGCGGCATCGTCAAGCCGAGTTCGGGCAGCGTGACGGCCGACGGGCACGACATTGTTCGCGACTACCGCGCGGCGCGCGCCAAGATCGGGCTGGTGCCGCAGGAACTTTCCACCGACTCGTTTGAAACCGTCTGGTCCACCGTCAGCTTCAGCCGCGGGCTGTTTGGCAAGCCGCCGAATCCGGCGCACATTGAAAAGGTGCTCCGCGACCTCTCGCTGTGGGACAAGAAGGACAGCAAGATCATGGCGCTGTCGGGCGGCATGAAGCGCAGGGTGCTGATTGCCAAGGCCCTGTCGCACGAGCCGCGCATCCTGTTTCTCGACGAACCCACCGCCGGCGTCGATGTCGAACTGCGCCAGGGCATGTGGCAGATGGTGCGCAGCTTGCGCGAAAGCGGCGTCACCATCATTTTGACCACGCATTACATCGAGGAAGCCGAGGACATGGCCGACCGCATCGGCGTCATCAGCCAGGGCGAGTTGATCGTGGTGGAAGACAAGGCGGTGCTGATGCGCAAGCTCGGCAAGAAGCAGCTCACGCTGCAACTGCGTTCGCCCCTGCCAGCCCTTCCCGAGGCGCTGGCAGGCCTGCCGCTGGAGCTGACCGAGGGCGGCCACACGCTGGTCTACACCTTCGACACCCAGCAGGAGGAAACCGGCATCGGGGACCTGCTCAAGCGGCTCGCCGGCCTGGGCATCGACTTCAAGGACCTGCATTCGAGCGAGAGTTCGCTGGAAGACATTTTTGTCAGCCTGGTCCACGCGGGCAAGCCGGCCCGGCCGCCGGCCATCGGCAACCGCCACAACACCAACACCCAGGAGCCCGCATGAACTGGCACGCCATCCGGGCCATCTACCGGTTTGAAATCGCACGCACCTTTCGCACGCTGACGCAGTCCATCGCCGCGCCGGTCATCTCGACCTCGCTGTATTTCGTCGTTTTCGGCGCCGCCATCGGCTCGCGCATGGGCGACATCGACGGCATCGGCTACGGCGCCTTCATCATTCCCGGCCTGGTCATGCTGTCGCTGCTCAATGAGAGCATTTCCAACGCCGCTTTCGGCATCTACATGCCGAAATGGTCGGGCACGATTTACGAGCTGCTGTCGGCGCCGGTGTCGTCCATGGAGGTGGTGATGGGTTATGTGGGCGCGGCGGCGAGCAAATCGGTGCTGCTGGGCCTGCTGATCCTGGCCACGGCGCGCCTCTTCGTGCCCTACAGCATTGCGCATCCGTTCTGGATGCTGTGCTTTTTGCTGCTGACCGCCGTGACCTTCAGCCTGTTCGGTTTCATCATCGGGCTGTGGGCGGACAACTTCCAGAAGCTGCAGATCGTGCCGTTGATGGTCGTCACGCCGCTGACCTTTCTGGGCGGCGCGTTCTACTCGATCAACATGCTGCCGCCCGTGTGGCAAAAAATCGCCCTGTTCAACCCGGTGGTTTACCTGATCAGTGGATTCCGCTGGAGTTTTTATGGCGTGGCCGATGTCAACGTGGGCATCAGCGTGGCAGCCATCCTGGGGTTTCTGGCGCTCTGCCTGGTGGCGGTAGGGTGGATTTTCCGTTCGGGATGGAAGTTGAAGGCCTGAGGCCGCGGGCAGCCGCCCCCTCGCGCAGGTCGAGGCGGCCGCTCCAGAAAGTCAGCGCCAGCGCGCCCAGCACCACCGCCGCGCCAATCCACGGCGTGTGCATCACGCCCAGGTGCGTCACCACCAGACCGCCGGCCCAGGCCGCAAAGGCAATGCCGAGGTTGAAGGCGGCGATGTTCAGGCCCGAGGCCACGTCCACCGCCTGCGGCGTGTGGCGCTCGGCCTGGCGCACCACATAGACCTGCAGGCCCGGCACATTGCCAAAGGCCACGGCGCCCCACAGCAGCACGGTGGCCACCGCCAGCCAGGGATGCGGCGCGGTGAAGTTGAACACCAGCAGCACGGCAGCCAGCAGCGCGAAGATGATCTTCAGCGCGGCAATCGGCCCCTTGCGGTCGGCCAGTTTGCCGCCCCAGAGATTGCCGGCCGCCACCGACACGCCGTACACCAGCATGACCCAGCCGATGGCGCCGGCGCCGAAACCCGACTGCTGCAGGATGGGCGCCAGGAAGGTGAACGGAATGAAGGAGCCGCCGTAGCCCACCGCCGTCGTCGCATAGACCAGCAGCAGGCGCGGCTGGGCCAGCACCTTGAGCTGCTGCGCCAGCGAGGCCGGCGGCGTGTGGCGGATGCTGTTCGGGATGAAGGCCAAGCTGGCGGCAAAGGCGATGGCGCCCAGCGCCGACACGGCCAGGAAGGTCTCGCGCCAGCCGAAATGCTGGCCGATGAAGGTGACCAGCGCCACGGTCAGGCCGGTGAACATCAGGGCAATCGCGCTGGCGGCCTTGTCGCGGGGCACCAGTCCGGTCGCGATGGTCGAGCCGATGGAGAAGAACACGCCATGCGCCAGCCCCGTCAAAATGCGCGCGGCCACCAGCGCGTTGTAGCCCGGCGCCTGCCAGGCCAGCAGGTTGCCCAGCGTGAACAGCGCCATCAGCGCCAGCAGCAGGGTCTTGCGCGGCAGCTTGCCGGTCAGCGCGGTCAGCACCGGCGCGCCGATGGCCACGCCCAGCGCATACAGGCTGACCAATAAACCGGCCGACGGCAGGCTGACCCGCAGGTCGGCGGCCACGGTGGGCAGCAGGCCGACGATGACGAACTCGGTCGTTCCGATGGCAAAGGCGCTGATCGTCAGCGCAAGAAGGGCAATGGGCATGAAAAGGCTCCGGCGTCAAAAAACAGGCAGGCGAAAATTTCGTGAAGCCCGGAGTCTGCGCGCCTGATCCTTGCAGAAAAAGCCTGTGCTGCGCACAATATAGTTGACCGCCAGTCAACAATCACATTGAAAGAGCGAGCCAGCGCGCCCCTCATGCAGACCACCATCGAAGAACTCCTGGCCTTTCGCGCCGTGGTGGACAGCGGCACCATCACCGCCGCCGCCGACCAGCTCGGGCAGACCGTCTCGGGCATCAGCCGGGCGCTGGGCCGGCTGGAGAAAAAGCTCGGCACCACGCTGCTGCGCCGCACCACGCGCCGGCTGGAACTCACCGAGGAAGGCCAGGCCTTCCTGGCCCGCGCCCGCGCCATCCTGGACGCGCTCGACCAGGCCGAGGACGAACTCGCGGCGCGCCGGCAGGCGCCTGCCGGCCTGCTGCGGGTCAATGCCGCCACGCCCTTCATGCTGCATGCCATCGTGCCGCTGGTGCCTGAATTCAGCCGGCTGTTCCCCCGGATCAGCCTGGAGCTCAACACCGACGAGCTGAACGTGGACCTGCTGGCCCGGCGCACCGACATCGCCATCCGCATCGGCGAGCTGCGCGACTCGACGCTGCATGCGCGGCCGCTGGGCGCCAGCCGCCTGCGCGTGCTGGCCAGCCCGGCCTACCTGGCGGCGCACGGCCGGCCGGCCTGCGTGGCGGACCTGGACCGCCACCAGCGCATCGGCAACAGCCAGCTGCCCGGCCTGAACCTCTGGCCGCTGCGCGGGCCGCACGGCGACAGCTATGCCGCTGTCCCCACCCTCGGCGCGTCCAGCGGGGAAACCATGCGCCAGCTGGCGCTGGCCGGCATGGGCATCGCCTGCCTGGCCGACTTCATGACCGACGCCGACCGCCAGCGCGGCGAACTGGTGCAACTGCTGGTGCGCGACACGCTGGACGTGCGCCAGCCGGTCAACGCGGTGTACTACCGCAACACCGCGCTGTCCTCGCGCATCAGCGCTTTTCTGGATTTCATGGCGGCGCGGCAGCCGTCCTGAAACACGTTCTGGCAGGAAACGACTACCCGTTTATTGAATCCGGCAAGGCGCCAGCCGCTTGTGCCCCCTGAGCGCAGTAGGGGTATTTATTGCCGCTTGCCGCCAGGCTCATCGGCAAACAAAATGCCCGCTTCCTTTTAACAGGAGATCGATTTGGATCTAGCCTATCCGCGCCCGCAGCTGCAGCGCGACCAATGGACCACGCTGAACGGCAGCTGGCGCTTTTGCTTCGACGACGACCGCGCGTTCATCACGCCGCAGGACATCACCGACTGGCCCCTGACGATCCGGGTTCCGTTTCCACCCGAGTCCAATGCCAGCGGGATTGGCGACCGGGGCTTTCACAACACCTGCTGGTACCAGCGCGACTTCGATCTGCAGCCCGGCGACGACCGGGTGATCCTGCGCTTCGGCGCGGTGGACTATTCGGCCAAGGTCTGGGTCAACGGCCAGCTGGCCATGACCCATGAAGGCGGCCACACCCCGTTCTCGGCCGACATCACCCACCTGCTCGATCCGTCGGGCGTGCAGACGGTGACGCTGCGGGCCGAGGACGACCCGGCCGACCTGACCAAGCCGCGCGGCAAGCAGGACTGGCAGCTCGAGCCGCA
>JAQGMN010000146.1 GCA_028292345.1 Polaromonas sp.
TGTAGCGCGCGTCCTGGCCGCCCAGCAGGCCGGCGCGCGGGCAGGAAATCCACAGCGGCTTTTCATGCGCGCAGGCGGCCAGCACCGCCTCGACGCTGGCGTATTTCTGCAGCCGCTCCAGCGTGCGCAGGGTCGGAAAGATCATGAAGAACGTGCCGGCCCCGTGCCGCGCCAGTGCATCGGCCGGCCGCACCCAGTTGGGCTCGAACTGCTCGGTTTCATCGGCCACGGGCGTCTGGCCTTGCGGCATGCGGGCGACCAGGAAGGGCACGTCGAAGCGGCGCGGCAAATCGCGGTCGGTGACCCAGTGGGCCAGCGTGAACACGTCTGCGCCCGCCAGCGTGAGGCCGCGCGCCCGGCACTGCGCGGCAAACGGCGCCTGGCGGTCGAGCGCGGCGATGTCTTCGGTGGTGGCATGGCGTCCGTCGGCATGGCGCGCCAGCAGCACGCCGAGTTCCTCGAAGCTTTCGCGGATGGCGGCCATCGCCTGGGTCAGGTGCAGGTCGGACTGGCCGGCCCGGCGCGTGGACTGCGCATGCGCTGCCGCGTCGGCCGCATCGATGCCGCCGCCGGGAAAGACGTAGGCGCCCGGCGCAAAGCTGGCGGCCGTGGAGCGCCGGGTCATCAGCACTTCGATGCCGTGTGCCGTGTCGCGCAAGAGCAGCACGGTCGCGGCCGGGCGGGTGGGCGCCGGATCGCGCTGGGGGTACAGGAGTTGGGTGGGTCGGACCATGGCGGATTATGGCTTTGGGCGCACGTTCCTGCTGCACGCCGACCCTTGTGCGCTGGGCACGCGTTCGAAGCAGTTCGATGCCGGCTTGGTCCGAACGACGCCGCCTGCGAAAGCCATGCCGCAGGCTTATCGCCTCATTTCTTCAGGGCGATGAACGATTTCGGCAGCCAGAAAAACCGTTCCGTCAGGATGCGGGCGTCCTTGAACAGGTAGCGGAACATGGCATCGGTCACCAGGCCGGCATGCTCGACCAGCACGACGGCGTCGCCAATGGACTCCGCAATTTCGAAATGCCCCAGCCTGAAGTGCCTTACCAGCCATATGCGAGCGGGTGGGGGAAGCCAGTGGAAAAACGGCGTCATGAAATGGGGTTCGATCGGAAACCAGTAGTTCGGGGTTTGAACAAAGTACGCCTGGGACACGCGTTCCAGTTCCTTGACAAACTGAACCTTTCGCCTCCAGTCCCCGACATGTTCCAGAACGGAATTTGAATGGGCAATGTGAAATGACCGGTCGGCAAAACGTGCCAGATCACAGCCATCCGATTCAACAAAGCTGAAAGGCCCATGGTCCTGGGGCAACCGGCTTCCCGGAAGGTTGACGACGGTGATCTTGACATTGCGCTCCGTCAGGTAATGCAGCGGCACGATGCCCCAATACTGCTCCGACCCCCCTATGTCGATGACCGACACCGAGCCGTACTTCTTGTAAACCTCGTCGATCATTTCCAGCAGCGGGGCGATGCGCTTGGTTCTCAACTTCGAGCCCACGGACTGCTGGTTGTCGTAGTTTGAAAACCGCTTGGCTAAAACGCTTGTAATGGACACGGTGAACCCTTCCCTTTGATTTGCCTGACAGACCATCCAGATCCGTGCTCGGCCAGTTGACCGGCACCTCCCCCTTTCTCATCCTAATGGCTTTTTATTAATACGGTGCTGTAAATTTTGAATAGGTCTGTAAATCAGGTTTTAAAAAGGTAAATAACAAACAGGTCCTGCATTGAATAATAGGTAACTAATCGAGTTGTCGGTACCGGGTTTGCCGTTATCCCTGCCGGGTATTCACTGCGTTGTGAAGACCTTTCAAAGCCATTGCAGCCCCTGAAAATGCCGGCATTCGCTTGCCGGAGAGACTGGCTTGTTTCCTGATTATCCGGACAGGAATTTCGTTAATCCCTCGATTAACATTTCAATAAAAGCTTTTTGTGTTTGATATTTATCAGCCAAACCAAAATTTCCTGCGCAGAACCGAAGCAGGCCAATGCTTTTCTTGCCTGCAGGAGCTGGACGACCTTGTTTGTGCCAGCCAGGCATGGCTCTCAGCCGTCTGCCAGGGCCCATTGCTGCCCGATAAGGATCAAAAGGGCCGTTTGCGCAGGACGGGCGTGCGCAGGCAGCTCCTGTTTGGATAGCTAACAGGCGGCCGGGCGGTTCATGGGCCGTGCATGCGCCGTGCTTGCGCGTGGACGATGGCGCGTCACCGCCAGCGCTTGAGGATGCACGATGGCAGCACACGCGCCTGGCCGGGTGGACAGCGGCCTCAGGCCGTCAGCGCCTTAATTTCCGCATACAGGTCGGCCTTGCCCTCGAAGCCGATGCCCGGCAGCGGCGGCAGCGTGACGTAGCCGTTTCCGACTTTCACGCCGTCCGGAAACCCGCCGTAGGGCTGGAACAGGTCGGGATAGGACTCGTTGCCGCCCAGTCCCAGTCCGGCGGCAATCGCCAGCGACATCTGGTGCCCGCCGTGCGGCACGCAGCGGCTGGGCGACCAGCCGTAGTCCTTGAGCATGTCCAGCGTGCGCAAATACTCGACCAGGCCGTAGCTCAGCGCGCAGTCGAACTGCAGCCAGTCGCGCTCCTTGTGCATGCCGCCGTAGCGGATCAGGTTGCGCGCGTCCTGCATCGAGAACAGGTTCTCGCCCGTGGCCATCGGGCCGGCGTAGCGCTCGCCCAGGCGCGCCTGCAGCTCGTAGTCCAGCGGGTCGCCGGCTTCCTCGTACCAGAACAGCGGGTAGGGCGCCATCGCCTTGCCGTAGGCGACAGCCGTCGCCAGGTCGAAGCGGCCGTTGGCATCGACCGCGAGCTGCTGGCCGGGCTGCAGCATTTTCAGCACCGCCTCGATGCGCTGCATGTCCTCGGCCAGCGGGGCGCCGCCGATCTTCATCTTGACCACCGAGTAGCCCCGGTCCAGGTAGCTCTGCATCTCGCCCAGCAGGCCCGGGATGCCCTTGCCCGGATGGTAGTAGCCGCCGGCGGCATAGACGAACACCTTGGGGTTGGCCGTGCCGTTGCCGTAGCGCTGCGCCAGCAGCTCGTGCAGCGGCAGCCCGGCGATCTTGGCGGTGGCGTCCCAGACCGCCATGTCGAGCGTGCCGACCGCCACCGAGCGCTCGCCGTGTCCGCCCGGCTTTTCGTTGGACATCATGCAGGCCCAGATCCTGTGCGGGTCGAGGTTGCTGCCGGTTTCATCGAGCAAGGTGGAGGGCGCGGCCTCCAGCACGCGCGGGCGAAAGCGTTCGCGGATCAGCTGGCCCTGGCCGTAGCGGCCGTTGGAGTTGAAGCCGTAGCCGATGACCGGCTTGCCGTCACGCACCACGTCGGTCACGACGGCGACGAGGCTGAGCGTCATTTTCGAGAAGTCGATGTAGGCGTTGCGGATGTCCGACTTGATGGGCCGGGTCGATTCGATGATGTCGATGATTTTCATGGTGTGTAGGTTGAACGTAATAAAGGATTAGCGGACCGGCGACGAGCCGCCGCAGATTTGGGGTGCTAGCCAGTGATGGCGGGAATGATTCCGCGATAGGTTGCAGTGGCAGGTATGTTGGACAAGTCTCCTTGGCGTTGAATGGATGGGCCTGATCATCGGCAGCGGCCGCCCTGGCGTCCAATACTCGAATCGCATACAACTATTCAAAGGAGGCACTGCACCATGGGACCCGTGAACCGACCGCTCGACCTGGAATGGCTGGAGGACTTCCTGGCGCTGGCCGACAGCGGCAATTTCTCGCGCGCCGCGCAGGCCCGCGCCATCGCCCAGCCGGCGT
>JAQGMN010000264.1 GCA_028292345.1 Polaromonas sp.
TGCTGCCGGCGCAGCAGCGCAGCGGCGACGAAAGCTGGTACCGGGGAACGGCCGACGCGGTGCACCAGAACTACGACATCCTGGAGAGCTACGGCGCCGACTACATCGTGGTGCTGGCCGGCGACCACATCTACAAGATGAACTATGCGCTGATGCTGGCCGACCATGTGGCCAAGGGCCGCGACTGCACCGTCGGCTGCATCGCCGTGCCGCGCATGGAAGCCACCGCCTTCGGCGTGATGGCGGTCGATGAAAACAGCATGGTCACCGAATTCCTTGAAAAACCCGCCGACCCGCCGCCCATGCCGGGCCGCCCCGACATGGCGCTGGCCAGCATGGGCATCTACATCTTCAATGCCGAGTACCTCTACAAGGAGCTGGCGCGCGACATCGCCGACCCGGCGTCGAGCCACGACTTCGGCAAGGACATCATTCCGCGCGCGGTGCGCAATGGCGAAGTGGCGGCGCATCCGTTCGCGCTCAGCTGCGTGCCGTCCGACGACGTGGCCGAGCCCTACTGGCGCGACGTGGGCACGATCGACGCCTACTGGGAGGCGAACATCGACCTGACCGCGACCGACCCGGAACTCAACCTGTACGACCAGCACTGGCCCATCTGGACCTACCAGGCGCAGCTGCCGCCGGCCAAGTTCGTGCACAACCAGGAGGACCGGCGCGGCATGGCCATCGAGTCCACCGTGTCGGGCGGCTGCATCGTCTCGGGCTATGTGTTCCGCTCGGTGCTGTTTTCCAGCGTCCGGGTGCATTCGCATGCGAAGGTGAACTGGGCCGTGCTGCTGCCCGGCGTGCAGGTCGGGCGCGGCGCCAGTTTGAGCCGCGTGGTGGTGGACCGGGGCTGCCACATCCCTGACGGCATGGTGATCGGCGAGGACGCCGAACTCGACAGCCAGCGATTTCACCGCAGCCCGAACGGCATCACGCTGGTCACGCGCAGCATGCTGGCCAAGATTGCCGCATGAAAGTACTGCATGCGGCCGCCGAGGTGTTTCCGCTCATCAAGACCGGCGGCCTGGCCGATGTGGTCGGCGCGCTGCCCGAGGCGCTGATGGCGCAGGGCGCCGACGTCCGGCTGGTGCTGCCCGGACTGCCGGCCATTGCCAAAGGGGTCGAGGGCCAGCGGGTCGTCTGCGAACTCGGCGCCCTTTTCGGCGCCGGGCGCGTCACCCTGCGCCTGGGCCGGCTGGCCCACAACGGCGTCGCCGCCTATGTGATCGACGCGCCCTACCTGTACCAGCGGCCGGGCAATCCCTACCTGGCGCTAGATGGCAGCGAGTGGCCGGACAACCTGCAGCGCTTTGGCCTGCTCGGCTGGGTGGCGGCGCACCTGGCCGCCGGCGAGCTGGACCCGGACTGGACGCCCGACGTGCTGCACGCCCACGACTGGCACGCGGCCATGGCCTGCGCCTATGCCGCCTGCCACCCCGGCACCCGCGCGGCCACGGTGTTCACTGTCCACAACCTGGCCTACCAGGGCCTGTTCGACGAAGGCGACTTTCACCTGCTTGGCCTGCCGTCGCGCCTGATGGTGCCCGTCGGGCTCGAATTCCACGGCCAGCTGTCCTTCATGAAGGCCGGGCTGAAATACGCCGGGCGGATCACCACGGTCAGCCCGACCTATGCGCATGAAATCGCCACCGATGCCTTTGGCTGCGGCCTGGACGGCGTGATTCGCGCCCGGGGCGCGGACGTGTCCGGCATCCTCAACGGGGTCGACGGCGACGTCTGGAACCCGGCCGCCGACCGCCTGACCGCCGCGCCGTATTCGGCCGGCAGCCTGGACGGCAAGGCGCTGTGCAAGGCGGCCCTGCAGCGCGAACTCGGCTTGCACGTCGATGCCGGCGCGCCGCTGTTTTGCGTTGTCAGTAGGCTGACGACGCAAAAGGGACTGGACCTGCTGCTCGACGCCTTGCCCGCGCTGCTTGATTTTCCGGCGGCGGGCGGCCCCCAGCTGGCCGTCCTGGGCAATGGCGACCCGGCGCTCGAAGCCGCCTTTGCCCAGGCGGCGGCCCTGCATCCGGGCCGCGTCGCGGTGCGGCTGGCGTATGACGAGGCGCTGGCGCACCGCATGATCGCCGGCGCCGACGCGATGCTGGTGCCGTCCCGCTTCGAGCCCTGCGGTCTGACCCAGCTGTATGCCCTGCGCTACGGCACGGTGCCGGTGGTGCGGCAGGTCGGCGGCCTGGCCGACACGGTGGTCGGCGCCACGCAGGCCTCCGTGCTCGACGACCTGGCCACCGGCTTCAGCTTCGGCCCGGCCACGCCCGCCGCGCTGGCGCAGGCGCTGCGCCAGGCGGTTGCTGCGCACGGCCAGCCCGCGCTCTGGCGCCAGCTGATGCGGCGCGGCATGGCGCAGAATTTTTCATGGGAAGCCGCCGCCGTGCAGTACATGGCGCTGTACAAGGGCGCCACGGCGGCCTCTGGCATGAAGGCGCATGTATAAACAAGGCCTGCTTCGCCAGCCGCCTGCGGTTTTCATGCGGTAACAGGCGCTGTATAAGGCGCTGTATAAAATTTCCACGCATCGTTTTGTCTTTTCCTGCACTCCGGCCCTGTAGCGCCATTCCCATCACCATTTTAAAAAGAGTCCCACCATGCAAGTAGCCGCTTCGATCTTCAAGGCCTATGACATCCGGGGCGTCGTCCCCAGCACCGTGACCGAATCGGTCGCCGAGGCCATCGGCAAGGCCTTTGGCAGCATCGCGCTGGCGCAGGGCGAGACGGCGGTGGCGGTCGGGCGCGACGGCCGGCTCAGCGGCCCGTCGCTCAGCGCCGCGCTGATGCGCGGCCTGTCGGCGGCCGGCATCGAGGTGATCGATGTCGGCATGGTCACCACGCCGATGCTGTACTTCGCCGCCAGCAAGCTGTGCAGCTCCGGCATCCAGGTCACCGGCAGCCACAACCCCAAGGACTACAACGGCTTCAAGATGGTCATGGCCGGGCGCGCCATCTACGGCGACGACATCCAGGCCATCCGCGCCATGATGGAGGGCGAAACCTGGGCGCTCAAGGACGGCGGCAGCGTGCGCAGCGTCGATGTGACGGCCGACTACCAGGCGCGCATCGTGTCCGACATCCAGCTGGCGCGGCCGATGAAGGTCGTCGTCGATTGCGGCAACGGCATTGCCGGCGCGACGGCGCCCGCCATTTTCCGGGCCATCGGCTGCGAGGTGACCGAACTGTTCAGCGAGGTCGACGGCAACTTTCCCAACCACCATCCGGACCCGAGCAAGCCCGAGAACCTGCAGGACCTGATCAAGGCCCTGCAGGCCGGCGACGCCGAACTCGGCCTGGCCTTCGACGGCGACGGCGTCCGCCTGGGCATCGTCACCCGGGACGGCCAGAACATCTACCCCGACCGCCAGATGATGCTGTTCGCCCGCGACGTGCTCAGCCGCGTGCCCGGCGGCACGATCGTCTATGACGTGAAATGCTCGCAGCGCCTGGCGCCCGACATCGAGGCCGCCGGCGGCGTGCCGCTGATGTTCAAGACCGGCCATTCGCTGATCAAGGCCAAGATGAAGGAAGTCGATTCGCCGCTGGGCGGCGAGATGAGCGGCCACATCTTCTTCAAGGAGCGCTGGTTCGGTTTCGACGACGGCACCTATGCCGGCTGCCGCCTGCTGGAAATCGTCAGCAAGGCGCCAGATGCCGGCGTGGTGCTGGGCAGCCTGCCGACCAGCTTCAGCACGCCCGAGATCAACGTGCCCTGCGCCGAAGGCGAGCAGCACACGGCGGTGGTGGCGCTGATCAAGGCCGCGCACTTCGACGCGCCTGCCAAGATTTCGACCATCGACGGCGTGCGCGTGGACTGGCCCGACGGCTTTGGCCTGATCCGCGCGTCCAACACCACGCCGGTGCTGGTGCTGCGCTTCGAGGGCCAGACGCAGGCGGCGCTGGACCGCATCCAGGCCGACATGCTGGTGCTGCTGCGCAGCGTCAAGCCCGATGCGGTGTTCGCCCCGCCTGCGCATTGAGCAACGGGCCCTTCCGCGGCGGTAACGCTTTTCTTTGTGAACATCCTTTTGGTCAAGCTCTCGTCCCTGGGCGATGTGGTGCATTCCCTGCCGGTGGTGCACGACATCCTCGCGGCCCTGCCTGGCGCGCGCATCGACTGGGTGGTTGAAAAATCGTTTGCCCCCGTGCTGGCGCTGCACCCGGGGCTGCGGCGCATCATTCCGTGCGAAATCCGGCGCTGGCGCAAGTCGCCGCTGTCGGCGGTCACGCGCCAGCAGTGGAACGCCTTCAAGGCCGACCTGCGGCAGACCGAGTACGACGCGGTCATCGACCTGCAGGGCCTGACCAAATCCGCCCTGGTGGCGCGGCTGGCGCGGCTGGCGCCCGGCGGCAAGCGTTATGCGCTGGCCAACCAGACCGACGGCTCGGGCTACGAAGCCCCGACGCGCTGGGTGGCCGATGTGGCGATACGTGTCAAGCCGCACATCCATGCCGTGCAGCGCTCGCGCGAACTGGCGGCGCAGGCGCTGGGCTACGCCCTTGCACCCAGCCCGGATTATGGATTGAAAAGGCATCCTGCGCAGGCAGGGCGGGTGCCACATGCTCCTGAAATAATAGCAAATACGGTGGCTTTCGTGCATGGCACGTCACGCGCCGACAAGGAATGGCCGCTGGCGCACTGGACGGCCCTTGGCCACCGCCTGAATGCCGCCGGCTACCAGATTGCGCTGCCCCACGGCAATGAAAAAGAAAAGAGCAAAAGCCTGGCGATTGCCAGGGCGCTCAATGAAAGCGCGCCCGGCCAGGCCATCGTCTGGCCGCTGCTGCCGCTTGATGCGCTGACGCATGAGCTGGCCCGGTGCGCCGGTGTCATCGGCGTGGACAGCGGCGTCAGCCACATCGCCGTGGCGCTGGACCTTCCGCATGTGCAGCTCTACAACTTCGACACCGCCTGGCGCACTGGCCCCGACGCGGCCGGGGGGCGGCAGGTCAGCGTGTATGCCGCGCCCAGCCCCGGCGTGGACGAGGTCTGGCGAGCCTGGCTCGGCTGCCTGGAAACCGTGCAGGAGGTGCCCGGGCAGCCGTCCGGCGACCTGGCGTGGCCGGCGTCCGGGGCTGGCGGCCGATGAGCGGATGGGCGCGCGCACTGTATTCGGTGCTCACGACGCTGGGCCAGCCGCTGCTGCGCCGCAAGCTGGCGCGCCGCGGGCGGCAGGAGCCCGGCTACCTGGAGGCCGTTGGCGAACGCTTCGGCCGCTACAGCCAGCCGCCTGAAACCGAATCGGAACTGGTCTGGGTGCATGCGGTGTCGCTGGGCGAAACACGCACCGCCGCCGTGCTGCTCAAGGCCTTGCGCAGCGAGCATCCGGCGCTGCGCCTGCTGCTCACCCACGGCACCGCCACCGGGCGCGAAGAGGGGCGGGCGCTGCTCAAGTCCATCGGCCGGCCCGGCGATGTGCAGGTCTGGCAGCCCTGGGACAGCCCGGCGGCGGTCCAACGCTTCTACGGCCATTTCAAGCCGCGCCTGGGCCTGTTGATGGAAACCGAAATCTGGCCCAACCTGATCGCGCAGGCCCGGTCGCGCCACATGCCGCTGGTGCTCGTCAACGGCCGCTTGTCGGAAAAGTCCTTGAAGCAGGCGCAGCGCATGGCGCCGCTGTCGCTGCCGGCCTACGGCGCGCTGTCGGCCGTCTATGCCCAGACGGAACTTGACGCGGGCCGCTTTCGCCAGCTGGGCGCGCCGGTCGCCGGCGTGTTTGGCAACCTCAAGTTCGATGCCGCGCCAGATGCCGCCCAGCGCGAAAAGGGCCGGCGCTGGCGTCAGGCGCTGGACCCGCCGGTGCTCATGTTCGCCAGTTCGCGGGAAGGCGAAGAGGACGAGTTTTTAAAGCAAATACGTGCTTTTGCGCAGGCGCAGCAAGCGCATGAAGCTATGAATTCAGGAGCAATCAAGGCGCCTGTCGGTTTCAAGGCGCTGATCGTTCCGCGCCATCCACAGCGTTTTGACGAGGTCGCAGCGCTGGTGGCGTCGCACGGCCTGCGCCTGTCGCGCCGCTCGCAGTGGGCCGGCGGCCCCGACGAATGCGGCGACGCCCTTCGGGCCGATGTATGGCTTGGCGATTCGCTGGGCGAGATGGCGCTTTACTACGCCTTGAGCGATGTCGCCTTGCTGGGCGGCAGCTTCGCGCCGCTGGGCGGCCAGAACCTGATCGAGGCGGCCGCCTGCGGCTGCCCGGTGGTGATGGGGCCGCACACCTTCAACTTTTCCGAAGCGGCGGCGCTGGCCGAGGCCGAGGGCGCTGCGCTGCGCGTCCCGGACATGGCCGAAGCGGTGCGGGCCGCGCTGGGATGGATGGGCGATGCAGATGCGCTGGGGAAGGCGGTCAACGCCGGGCAGGCTTTTGCGGCGCGCCACCGGGGTGCAACGGCCCGGACCGCCGAGGCATTGCGCGCTTGTCTGGACCGGGGCTGACCTGCCGTCGCTGCGCAGGCGCAACGCCGGTTGCGGCGTTGTTCACACAACATCCCGTTTGCGCCGCCTTTTGCGCCTGGCCGAAAGCCCGTTGGCCGGCCATCTGGCAGCAGGCGGGCGCTCAAGCCCTCAGACCAGACCGGCGACCTGCAGCTCTTTCTTGAGGTAGGCGTAGTACAGCGGGGCCGCAACCAGCCCGGGCAGGCCGAAGATGGCTTCGCCCACGAACATCACCGCCAGCAATTCCCAGGCGGCGGTGTTGGTCTGCCGGCCCAGTATTTTGGCGTTGATGATGTATTCGGTCTTGTGGATCAGGATCAGAAAAACCAGGCAGGCCAGCCCCACCGCGGGGGACACCGAAACGCCAACGAGCGTGACCACGCTGTTGCAGATCAGGTTGCCCACGATCGGGATCAGTCCGGCAAGGAAGGTGAGCGCCACCAGTTCGCCAACATAGGGCATGTGGATGTCGAACAGCGGCAGCACCGCCAGCAGGAACAAGGCGGTGAACATGGCATTCATCGTGGCAATCCAGAACTGGGCAACCACGATCTGGCGAAAGGCAGCGATGAAGTGGCTGGCCCGCTCGCGGACCTGCAGGCGCAGGGGCGCGCCGGTCGGCATGCTGGGCGTGCCTTTGATCAGTGCGCCGACCACCAGTCCCACGTAAGCCAGCAAGACTCCCCGCAGGCTCGCTGTTCCGAAGCCGGTCAGCGCAAGGGCTTTGGACTTGAGGTAGCCGGCCAGCCAGAGCTGGGCTTCGATGATTTCATCGGGCAGGTGAACGGCCAGGTCGGCCGGGAGTTTCTGGCGAATTTCAAGCACGGTGCTCGCCAGGTAATGCAACAGCGCCTGGTACTGCCCGACGACATCGAAGGCCATGCCCTGGGCATTGGCAAGCAAGATTGCCAAGCCGATCAGGGGAAGAAGAATCACCACCGCCGCTGCCAGCGGCGGACTTGGACGCAGACCTTTGACGCGCCCTTGCCGGGTCAGCAAGACCGCCAGAAGATAGCCCAGGCACACCGCCAGCAGACCGGGCAGCAAGCCGTAAACGAGCGTCCCGATGCACAGCAGGGCTGCGAGCATGAAACTGCCGTATCTGGCAAAGGCGGTGGTGCGGATAAGGCCTGAGGCGGGCGTGGGCGTTGTCTGTTTGAGCATGTGGTGACCGGGACTGTGTCGATTTTGACATCGTCGCTTCACGACGGCCATCAGTCCCGGTACCACGCAAACGGCGTGGCTCAAGTCAGGGGCGGCTCATGCATCGTTTGACGGTGCTGATGCAGGCATGGGGAAAGCCCATGTTTCACGGGCATTCGCAAAAAACACATGCCAAAAACGCGGGGCAGGAGCGGTGGCCCTCGCGCTGCGCTTCGTTTCTGAACTGGCTGGCGCAGTCAACCACCCCATGGGCAATTTCCAGGCCCAGGGTTGGATTGCGTTCAGCTGAGCCGTAGCGGAATGCTTGTCAGCCGCTTGCCGGTGGCATTGGCCACTGCATTGGCCAGGGCTGCCGGAATGGGCGCCATGGGCGTTTCGGAACCGCCATTGGGCGTGGCATCGGAGGCCACGAAATACGCTTCCACCCTGGGCATCTGGTGCATGCGCAGCACCGGGAAGTTATGAAAATTCGTCTGCTCGACCTTGCCGTCGGCAAAGGTGATCTCGTTGTAGAGCGTGGACGAAATTCCGAACGCGGCGGCGCCCTGCATTTGCGACAGGACGTTGTCGGGGTTGAGCACCGTGCCGCAGTCCATGGCGCTGACCACCCGGTCGACCTGGATGGTGTTGTCCGCCGCGATGGTGACCTCGATCACGGCAGCGCCGAAGGAGCGATGGGACGGCAGCACCGCCATGCCGCGGCC
>JAQGMN010000149.1 GCA_028292345.1 Polaromonas sp.
GCTGATCGAGCACGACATGGACCTGGTGTTCAGCTTTGCGACGCGCATGACCGTGCTGGTGAACGGCGCCGTGCTCACCGAAGGCAGCCCCGAGGAAATTTCCGCCAACCCCGAGGTGAAGGCGGTCTATCTCGGCGAAGACAGCGTGTTCGAGGCAGCGGGGTCGCATGCCTGAACTCCTTCGCATCGAAAAGCTGAGCGCCGGGTACGGCGAGGCGGTCATCCTCAACGGCGTTTCCCTGACGCTTGCGGCCGGCGAGACGCTGGCCTTGCTGGGACGCAACGGCACCGGCAAGACCACGCTGATCAACACCATCGCAGGCGCGACCCGGCAGCATGCGGGCAGCATCACCCTGGCCGGCGCCGCGCTGCACCGGCTGCCCTCGTACGAGCGCGCGGCGGCGGGCATCGGCTGGGTGCCGCAGGAGCGCAACATCTTCAAGTCGCTCACCGTGCACGAGAACCTCACCGCCGTGGCGCGGCCGGGCCCGTGGACGCCCGTGCGCGTGTACGAAATGTTCCCGCGCCTGGCCGAACGCAAGACCAACCTGGGCACGCAGCTGTCGGGCGGCGAGCAGCAGATGCTGGCCGTCGGCCGGGCGCTGGTGCTCAACCCCAGGCTGCTGCTGCTCGACGAGCCGCTCGAAGGGCTGGCGCCCATCATCGTCGAGGAACTGCTGCGCGCCATTGCCCGCATCACCCGCGAGGAGGGGCTGAGCGCCATCATCGTCGAGCAGCATCCGCAGGCCATCCTGGCCGTCAGCCACCGCGCCGTGGTGCTCGACCACGGCACGGTGGTGCACAGCGGCAGCGCGGACGACCTGCGTGACCAGCCCGAGTTGCTGGACCGCCTGCTGGGCGTGGCCCGGGCCTAGCGTTGACTCGGGTTGGCCGCAAGCGGTTTTTTAGTATAAAAACAGCCTTTTGCGCAGGACCAGTATGCGCATACAGCTATGAATTCGGTAGCAAACAGCAAGCTCTTTTTCGCTTCACCCATCTTTTGAAACCCTGCCGGCGCAGCCTCTGCCGGACGAACTGAAAGAAAGGCAATTTCATCATGTTCCCGAAAAACACCTGGTATGTGGCCTGCACCCCGCAGGACATCGACGACAAGCCGCTGGGCCGCAAGATCTGCGGCGAGCGCATCGTGTTCTACCGCGGCGAGGAAGGCCGCGTGGCCGCGCTGGAAGACTTCTGCCCGCACCGGGGCGCGCCGCTGTCGCTGGGCTTCGTGCGCGAAGGCCGCCTGGTCTGCGGCTACCACGGCCTGGAGATGGGCTGCGAAGGCAAGACCATCGCCATGCCCGGCCAGCGGGTGCGCGGTTTTCCGGCCATCCGCAGCTACCCGGTCGAAGAGCGCTACGGCTTCATCTGGGTCTGGCCCGGCGACGCGGCGCTGGCCGATGCAAGCAAGATCCCGCACCAGCCCTGGCATGACCATCCCGAATGGGCGTATGGCGGCGGCATGTACCACATCGCCTGCGACTACCGGCTGATGATCGACAACCTGATGGACCTCACGCACGAGACCTATGTGCATTCGAGCAGCATCGGCCAGAAGGAAATCGACGAGGTGCCGTGCAAGACGGTGGTCAACGGCGATGAGGTCATCACCAGCCGCTTCATGGAGGGCATCGAGGCGCCGCCGTTCTGGAAGCTGGCGCTGCGCGGCAACCACCTGGCCGACGATGTGCCGGTGGACCGCTGGCAGATCTGCCGCTTCACGCCGCCCAGCCATGTGATGATCGAAGTCGGCGTGGCCCATGCGGGCAAGGGCAGCTACGATGCGCCGGCCGACTGCAAGGCCTACAGCATCGTGGTGGACTTCATCACGCCCGAGACCGAAACCTCGATCTGGTACTTCTGGGGCATGGCGCGGCATTTCAACCCCAAGGACAAGGCGCTGACCGCCAGCATCCGCGAAGGCCAGGGCAAGATCTTCAGCGAAGACCTGGAAATGCTGCAGCTGCAGCAGCGCAACCTGCTGGACCATCCCGACCGCGCCCTGCTCAAGCTCAACATCGACGCCGGCGGCGTGCAGTCGCGCAAGATACTGGACCGCATCATGGCCGAGGAGCAGGCGGCCAGGGCCGCGCCGGCCGGCGTTTCGCCCGGTCCAGCTTCATTGGCTTCACCGACTTCACCGGGTGGGCCCGCCGGCATGGCCAGCAGCGCGCCGGCCAGCGCATGAGGACCAGGGCATGAGCAACCATCAACCCACCATTGCCGTGCGCGTGGCGCGCAAGCAGCAGGAAGCGCTGGACATCTGCAGCTTCGAACTGGTCGCCGAGGACGGCGCGCCGCTGCCGGCCTTTTCCGCCGGCTCGCATGTCGATGTGCACCTGCCCGGCGGCCTGACGCGTCCGTATTCGCTGTGCAACCCGCCCGGCGAAAGCCACCGCTACCTCATCGGCGTGCTGCGCGATCCCAGCTCGCGCGGCGGCTCGCAGGCCATGCATGACCAGGTGCAGGAAGGGCAGCAGCTGCAGATCAGCGCGCCGGCCAACCACTTTGCGCTGGCGCATGACGCCAAGCGGCATTTGCTGCTGGCCGGCGGCATCGGCATCACGCCCATCCTGTGCATGGCCGAGCGGCTGGCCAACACCGGCGCCGATTTCGAAATGCACTACTGCACCCGCTCGCTGGACCGCACGGCTTTTCACCAGCGGATTGCCGCGTCCAACTTCGCGCCGAAGGTGCAATTTCACTTCGACGATGGCGCGGCCGGGCAGAAGCTGGACATACCGGCGCTGCTCAACGGCCCGGCCGGCGGCGTTCACCTGTATGTCTGCGGGCCCAAGGGCTTCATGGACGCGGTGCTGAACACGGCGCGCGCGCAAGGCTGGCCCGAGGACCGGTTGCATTACGAGTTCTTTGCCGGCGCGGTGACCGCGTCGAGCACCGACGCCAGCTTTGAAGTGCAGATTGCCAGTTCCGGCCAGATCGTGGTGGTGCCCCGTGACAAGACGGTGGTGCAGGCGCTGGCCGAGGCCGGGGTGGAGGTGCAGATGTCCTGCGAGCAAGGCGTGTGCGGCACCTGCCTGACGCGGGTGATCGAGGGCATTCCGGACCACAAGGACCTGTACCTCACGCCCGAGGAGCAGGCCGCCAACGACCAGTTCACCCCGTGCTGCTCGCGCTCCAGATCGCCAAGGCTGGTGCTTGACCTCTGACACGGCGCGGTGCAGCGCAGCGAAGGCAGGTCGCTCACGCGCGCTGCGCCATCGCGGCAAGGCCCGGCTCCCCGCCAGCGGGACTGTGCGTCATTCCAACGAAAGCAGTGCATGGAATTGAATCTGGAAATCGTCACCACGCCCATGCGCCCGGCCGCCACGGTGGTCCTGCTGCGCAATGCGCCCGCGGGGCTGGAGGTGTTTTTGATGAAACGCCATGCCTTGTCCGACGTGCTGGGCGGCGCCTATGTCTTTCCAGGCGGCAAGGTCGATGCGGTCGATGCCGAACTGGACATGGCTGTGCATCTGGACCAGCCATTGCCGGTGCTCCATGCCGGCCTGAACGAGGCCGACATCAGCGAACGCACGGCGGGCGGTCTGTACGTGGCTGCCTTGCGGGAGGCTTTTGAAGAGTCGGGCGTATTGATGGCGCAAGGCATTGCAAACCAAGGCGTTGACTGTGCCCGGGCCGCTGCGCTGTTGCGCGAAGGCCAGTCATTCAATGCGGTGCTGTCCAGCATGGGGCTGCGGCTGCAGACCCGCAGTCTCGTTCCCTGGACACGCTGGATCACGCCCTTGTCGCCCTCGGTCTCGAACAAGCGCTTCGACACCCGATTTTTTGTGTCGGCCGTTCCCGCCGGTCAGGTGGCGGTGCACGACAGCCATGAAACCACCGACAGCATCTGGCTCAGCCCGCGCACCGCGCTGCAGCAGTACTGGGCTGGCCAGATTGCCCTGGCGCCGCCGCAGATCATGAGCCTGGCGCATCTGTCGCGCCACGCCAGCGTGGACAGCGTGATGGCCGAGGCGCGCAGCCGCCTGCCGCCGGTCATCCAGCCCGAGCCGTTTGATCTGGAAGGGGGCAGGGTGATCTGTTACCCCGGCGATGCATGCCACCCGGTCAGCGTGCCGGCTATGCCCGGCCCGACGCGGCTGTATTACCGCAACAAGCGCTTTGAACCCGGCAATGGCTTTGAATGCCTGTTCGATTGACGCGGACCGCTTTGCCGCAAAGGTATAAACCCGGGATGGCGCAAACATCTTCTGTTGAATTGCCCCTTGAGGCGCACGCACTGCTGAAAACCGCAACCCGCACGCAAACCCCCTGTGGCACGGGCAGCATGGTCTGGCACCTCTGGGGTAAGGACAGTCTCCAACCGTCCCGGGCGCCGGTGGTCCTGCTGCATGGCGGCAGCGGCAGCTGGACGCACTGGCTGCGCAATACCGCCGCGCTGGTTGACGCGGGACGCTGGGTGCTCGTGCCCGACCTGCCCGGTTTTGGCGACTCGGCCGCGCCGCTTCACGGCACGGATGCCGATTCAATTCCTGAACCGCTGGCGCAGGGGCTGCAAAGCCTGTTGGGCGACCGGGCCTGCGACCTGGTGGGGTTTTCGTTTGGCGGCATGGTGGCCGGCTTGCTGGCGGCGCAATTTCCTGCACGCGTGGCGCGACTGGTGCTGGTAGGCGCGCCGGGCCTGGGCATCGCGCCGGAAAAAGCCATCCGGCTCCATGCCTGGCGGCATCTGGCCGATGCTGCACAGCGCGAGAAGGTGCACCGCAGCAACCTGGCCGCGCTGATGCTGTTTCACCCGGAGTCCATCGACGAACTGGCCGTGCGCCTGCATGTGGCGAACGTGCTGCGCGACCGGATGAAAGGGCGCAGCCTGTCGCGCACCGATGTGCTCGCCCGGTCGCTGGCGCGGGTGACATGCCCGGTGCATGCCATCTACGGCGGTGAAGATGCGCTTTACCGGGGAAAGATGCAGGCGCTGGAGCCTGCGCTGCGGCAGGCGCCCGGTTTCGGGAGCCTCGCACTGATTGAATCGGGCGGGCACTGGATTCAATACGAGCGGGCACAGGCATTCAACGAGGCGTTGATCGCCTTGCTGGAGACTGGGCCGTAGGTCGCCTGGTTCGCGCAGCACCACCCAAACTTTTCAAGGCGGCTGGGCAGGGGCCTTATTTCTCGATGGCCAGCAGTTCGACTTCAAACGTCAGCGTGGCATTGGGCGGCACGGCATTGCCCGCGCCGCGATCACCATAGGCGGTGGCGGGCGGGCAGGTCAGTGTCGCCTTGCCGCCGACCTTGATTTTCTGCATGCCTTCGGTCCAGCACGGCACGACGCGGTTGAGCGGGAACGATGCGGGCGTGCCGCGCTTGATCGAGCTGTCGAATTCCTTGCCATCGGCCAGGGTGCCCCGGTAGTGGACCTTCACCGTGTCCGACGCCTTGGGCTGGGCGCCCGTGCCATCGACCGTATGCACGATTTTCACGCCGGAAGCCAGGGTCTCGGGGGGCGCCACCGCCAGGGCACTGGTGCACAAGCCCAGGGCTGCGAGGCCTGCAAGCAGGGAAGGTGAAAAAGAGGGAAAGGTGGCTTTTGTCATGGTGGTCAGGTTCGTGCAAGGTAAAAAGTTGATCGGGGCAAGGACAGGTTCGCGAGGTGGACGCGACCCAACTCCACACTTTACCGCCAAAGGTGAGGGCGACGGATTCGATGGGGGCAAGTTGTCAGGCAAGGCCTACAACCATTGGGCTCGACTTCCTAAGTCAGCCAAATTCCGGCGCTTCTAAATTTGAAATCCGTTCTGCATAGGGCCGTTGCCTTGCCGTGCAGCCAGGATTTCATTTACTTTCAACCTGTGGAGATTTTCAATGTTTGCCCACAACAAGCGACTTCAATACACCGTCCGGGTGAGCGAGACCAATCCCGGTCTGGCCAATCTGATGCTGGAGCAATTCGGCGGCCCCCAGGGTGAACTGGCAGCCGCATGCCGGTATTTCACCCAGGGCCTTGGCGAGGAGGATCCAGGCCGCAAGGACTTGCTGATGGACATTGCCACCGAGGAGCTGAGCCATCTGGAGGTGATCGGCACCATCGTCGCCATGCTGAACAAGGGCGCCAAGGGCCGTCTGGCCGAAGGTGTCGAGACCGAGGCCGAAATCTACCGGTCGATCACGGCCGCCGGCAATGACAGTCACATCACCCAGGTGCTCTACGGCGGCGGCCCGCCGCTCGTCAACTCGGCTGGCGTGCCCTGGACGGCCGCCTATATCGACACCATCGGCGAGCCCACGGCCGACCTGCGGTCCAACATTGCGGCCGAGGCGCGGGCCAAGATCATCTATGAGCGGCTGATCAACCTGACCGACGACCCGGGCGTCAAGGATGCGCTGACCTTTTTGATGACCCGTGAAATCGCGCACCAGAAATCGTTTGAAAAGGCGCTGTATTCCATCGAAGGCAATTTCCCGCCCGGCAAACTGGCCGGCGACCCGCGGTTCACCAACAAGTATTTCGACATGTCGCAAGGCGAGGGCAGCATGGTGCCTCCGGAAGTCCGGGGTTCCTGGAACCAGGGCGACCAGTGGGAATACATCAGCGCGCGCGACCAGCAGGTGGCGGTGGACGGCGGCACCGGCATCGGCAGCGTGGAGCTTCAGCCTACGGAGCTTCAGGCGGTGCAGCAGATGACGGCACGCGGGACTTCGAATCCTGCCTTGAATCCGACCACCGGCGCCGAACTCGGCATGGCCGATCCTTCCCAACTGGGCGACCCGGTGGGTGAAGCCCAGGCCAAGCAGGAACTGGTCTCCGAAAAAACCAATTCAGTCTGACGGCCTGACCGTCATTTTGGACTGCAGGCAGGCCGTGCAATGGTCGCGGCCTGTCCTGGCCACAGCCCAGGCGGGCTGTGTCAGGAAGGCTTAGGCGTAATCCGCCACGGGAATGCAGCTGCACGAAAGATTGCGGTCGCCGTACACGTTGTCCACCCGGCCGACAGGCGGCCAGTATTTCACCGCCTTGAGGCTGGCCAGCGGAAAGGCGCCGGTTTCTCGTGAATACGGCCGGTCCCAGTCGTCGCCGAGCAGGCTGGCGGCCGTGTGCGGCGCATGCTTGAGCGGATTGCTGTCCCGCGGCCAGTGGCCGTTCTCAATGTGGCGGATTTCTTCGCGGATGGCGATCATGGCGTGGATGAAGCGGTCCAGTTCGGCTAGGCTCTCGCTTTCGGTCGGCTCGACCATCAGCGTGCCAGGCACCGGAAAGCTCAGCGTTGGCGCATGAAAGCCGTAGTCCATCAGCCGCTTGGCCACGTCCTCGGCCGTCACGCCGCTCGACTCTTTGAGTGGGCGCAGGTCCAGGATGCATTCGTGCGCGACATGGCCGTTTTCACTGGCGTAGAGCGTCGGGTAGTGGTCCTTCAGGCGCGCGCTGATGTAGTTGGCGCTCAGAATCGCCACTTCGGTCGCCTGCTTCAGACCTTCCGGTCCCATCATGCGGCAGTACATCCAGCTGATCGGCAGCACGGCGGCATTGCCCAGCGGTGCGGCGGAAATGGCCCCCACGCTTTTCACTGCGTGTAATGCGCTGCCCCCCGAGGGGGCTGCTGCGCCTGCGGCCTGGCCAAGCCAGTTCCGCGGCCCCGGCTGGTCTGGAGCCAGAGCCTCCCCCAACCTTCGCCCGCCGCCTGCATAGCCTGCGGTGGCATGGCCGGGCAGGTAGGGCACCAGGTCGGCCACCACGCAGACAGGCCCCACGCCGGGGCCGCCGCCGCCGTGCGGAATGCAGAAGGTCTTGTGCAGGTTCAGGTGGCTCACGTCGCCGCCGAATTCCCCCGGCGCGGCGGTGCCGACCAGCGCATTCATGTTGGCGCCGTCTACATAGACCCGGCCGCCGTGCGAATGCACCAGCTGGCACAGTTCCCTGACGTGCGTCTCGAACACACCGTGGGTGCTGGGGTAGGTGATCATCACGCAGGCCAAGTTGTCGCTGTGTTTTTCACACTTGGCCTTCAGGTCGGCCATGTCCACATTGCCCTGCGCGTCGCAGGCGGTCACGATCACCGTCATGCCGGCCATCTGGGCGCTGGCCGGGTTGGTGCCGTGGGCCGATGACGGGATCAGGCAGATGTTGCGGTGGCCCTGGCCGTTGGCTTCAAGGTAAGCCTTGATCACCAGCAGCCCGGCGTATTCGCCCTGCGAGCCGGCGTTGGGCTGCAGGCTGATGCCGGCGTAGCCCGTTGCCTGGCACAGCCAGTCGCGCAGTTGCTGGTCGAGTTCGGCATAGCCCTGCAGCTGGTCGGGCGGCGCAAACGGGTGGATGTTGGCGAATTCGGGCCAGGTGATGGGAATCATCTCGCTGGTCGCGTTGAGCTTCATGGTACAGCTGCCCAGCGGAATCATGCTGCGGTCCAGCGCCAAATCCTTGTCACTGAGCTTGCGGATGTAGCGCAGCATGCTGGTCTCAGAGTGGTGCGTGTTGAACACCGGATGCGTCAAAAAGTCGCTGGTGCGGCGCAGTTCGGCCGGGATCAGGGTGGCGATGCCCTGCTCGAAGCGGCTCACCACCGGCACGGTCTGGCCGGGCTTGGCGAAGAAGGACCAGAGCAGTTCGATGTCGCTGCGGCTGGTGGTCTCGTCGAGCGACACGCCAAGGTGATTTTTCAAGCGAAAACGAAGGTTTGCGCATGACTGGCGGGCGCGTTCAGCTATTGAATTGGTAGCATCGCCGGTCTTGACCGTCACCGAGTCGAAAGCGCCCTTGTTGGTGATGTCGTAGCCCATTTCGCGCAGGCCGTGGACAAAAATCGCGGTGTAGGTGGCCACGCGCTCGGCAATGC
The DNA here is from genome assembly GCA_028292345.1 of Polaromonas sp. Lineage (GTDB taxonomy): Bacteria > Pseudomonadota > Gammaproteobacteria > Burkholderiales > Burkholderiaceae_C > Polaromonas. Next base: position 8,796 of record JAQGMN010000149.1, read on the forward strand.
GCCGCAAGCCCTGCGGGCCGTGGTAGACCGCGTACATGCTGGCCATCACCGCCGGCAGCACCTGCGCGGTACAGATGTTGGACGTGGCTTTCTCGCGGCGGATGTGCTGCTCGCGGGTTTGCAGCGCCAGCCGGTAGGTCGGGTGGCCGTGGCTGTCCACGCTGACGCCGACCAGCCGGCCGGGCAGCGAGCGCTTGAATTCGTCGCGGCAGGCCAGGTAGGCGGCATGCGGGCCGCCGTTGCCCATCGGCATGCCGAAGCGCTGGGTGCTGCCAAGCACAATGTCGGCATCCCATTCGCCGGGCGGCGTGAGCAGCGTCAGCGCCAGCAGGTCGGCGGCCACGCACAGGGCAGCGCCATTGGCATGCGCCACGCCTGCCAGCGGCCGCAGGTCGTGGATGGTGCCGCTGGTGGCCGGGTACTGGGCCAGCACGCCGAAGTAGTTGCCTTCGGCCATGAGCTGCGGCACGGTATTTGAAAGGCTGCTGACCTTGACCTCGATACCCAGCGGCCTGGCGCGGGTCTGGATGACTTCAATCGTCTGCGGATGGCAGTCGCCGGCGACGATGAACACATTGCTTTTGCTCTTGACGCTGCGCTTGGCCAGCGTCATCGCTTCGGCGGCGGCGGTGGCTTCGTCGAGCATCGACGCATTGGCCACGGCCAAGCCGGTCAGGTCGCACACCATGGTCTGGAAGTTGATCAGCGCTTCCATGCGGCCCTGCGAAATTTCGGCCTGGTAAGGCGTGTAGGCGGTGTACCAGGCGGGGTTTTCGAGCACATTGCGCAAAATCACGCCGGGCGTGTAGGTGCCGTAGTAGCCCTGGCCGATGAAGCTCTTGAACACCTGGTTCTTGGCTGCCATCGCCTTGAGCTGCTTGAGCGCGGCCGCTTCTGTCACGGGCGGCGGAATCGCCATGGGGCTGCGGCGCGCAATCGACGGTGGAACGATGCCGTCGATCAGCGAGCGCAGCGAGCTAGAGCCGACCACGCCGAGCATGTGGACTTCATCGGCATCGTCGATGCCGATGTGGCGGGCAATGAATTCGGAAGGATTTTCAAGCGCGCCCAGCGGCGTGGCGGATGGCTTCAGCATGGCAGGATTCCCGGGTCAGGCGTTTTCAGAAAAGGCGGTATAGCTGGTTTCGTCCATCAGGGCATCGAGCTGCGACGCATCGGACAGCTTGACCTTGAAGAACCATCCGGCGCCCAGCGGGTCGGAATTGGCCAGCGACGGGTCGTCGCGCAGGGCTTCATTGACTTCAACCACTTCGCCGCTGACCGGCATGTACACATCGGCGGCGGCCTTGACCGACTCGACCACGCCGGCGGTGTCTTTCTGGGCAAAGGTGGCGCCGACTTCGGGCAGCTCGACAAACACCACATCGCCCAGCGCATCCTGCGCATGGACGGTGATGCCAACGGTGGCGATGTCACCCTCGGTCTTGAGCCATTCGTGGTCTTCGGTGTACTTGACGGTCATGCGGGTTCTCCAGGAGGTGGGATGAAAAAACGAAGCGAAAGGATAAATCAGCCGCGGTGGTAGCGGGTCGGCACGAAGGGCATGGCCGCGACTTCCATCGGCACCGGCTTGCCGCGGACCATGGCATTGACCCGCGTGCCAATGACCGCCAGTTCGGGGCTGACGTAGCCCATCGCGACAGGCTGGTTGATCGTGGGGCCGAGCAGTCCGCTGGTGACTTCGCCAACAGGCGCGCCGTCCAGACCGTGCAACGCGGTGTGGTCGCGCACAGGAATCCGTTCCAGCGCCATCAGGCCGACGCGCTTTCGCGCCAGGGTCGCCGGGTTGTCCAGCTGGGCCAGGATATTGTCGGCGCCGGGAAATCCGCCCGCGCGGGCGCCGCCGGTGCGCCGGACTTTTTGAATCGCCCAGTTCAGGCTGGCCTCGATGGGCGTGGTCGCGGTGTCGATGTCGTTGCCGTACAGGCACAGGCCGGCTTCCAGCCGCAGCGAGTTGCGCGCACCGAGGCCGACCGGCTTGACTTCGGGCTGGGCCAGCAGCGCGCGCGCCAGCGTGTCGGCTTGGGAAGCGTGAACGGAAATCTCGAAGCCGTCCTCGCCGGTGTAGCCGCTGCGGGTCAGGAAGCAGTCGAAGCCCGCCACGGTGAAACGGCCGCCGGTCATGAACACCAGTTGCTCCACGCCAGGCGCCAGGCGCTGCAGGGCGGTGACGGCCTGCGGCCCCTGCAGCGCCAGCAGCGCCATCTCGGGCATGGGAATGACCTCGCAGCGCTGGCCGATTCTGGCCTGAATGTGCGCAATGTCGCCCGCCTTGCAGGCGCCGTTGACGATGACGAAGATATCGCCGCCATTGGCGACATCGCGGTTGAAGAACATCAGGTCGTCGATGATGCCGCCGTCGTCGTTCAGCAGCAGGCCGTAGCGCTGCCTGCCCGGCGCCAGGCCGATCACATCGACCGGCATCAAAGTTTCAAAGGCGGCGGCGGCGTCCGGCCCGACCAGCCGCAGCTGGCCCATGTGCGACACGTCGAACAGGCCGGCGCTGCTGCGCGTGTACAGGTGCTCGGCCATCAGGCCGGCCGGGTATTGCACCGGCATGGAATAGCCGGCAAACGGCACCATGCGGGCGCCAAGTTCCAGATGCAGATCGTTCAGCGGCGTGTTGAGCAGGGGGGCAGGGGGAGCTGACGGGGCAACGGACATGGAATTCTCCAGGGGCAAACATGTTTCCATGGCCAAAGCCATGGGCTGCCCCTGCTGTCCTCTTTACCTGAGAGATTCGCCTGGCGATGCAGGTTTGCTCCTTCGGTGGACCGCCTTGGCAGCGGCCTCTCTCCAGTAGGGAACGCCCTGCAGCATCAAACACTGCGGGGCGGTTGCCAGTCCTTTTGCCTGAGCGTTCAGTCCACCATTGGGGGTGGCGCATGCGCCTTCGGCGGTTTTC
>JAQGMN010000307.1 GCA_028292345.1 Polaromonas sp.
TGAAGGCCGGCACCATCATCACGCCGCCCGAATCGGGAACGCTTTGCGCCAGCGCCTCGACCTCGGCGCTGCCCTTGATGGCGTTCAAGCCGTCGCGCAGCCACTGCACCACCGCGCCGCCGACAAACACGCTGCCTTCTAGCGCGAATTCGGTTTGTGCCGTGGCTTGCGCCGCGCGGGTGGTGAGCAGGCCGTTGCCCGATAGCTGGAACTGCGTGCCGGTGTGCATCAGCAGGAAGCAGCCGGTGCCGTAGGTGTTCTTGGCCATGCCGGCCTTGAAGCAGGCCTGGCCGAACAGCGCGCTTTGCTGGTCGCCCGCCACGCCGCCGATCGCGATGGACTGGCCGAGGAGTTCGGGCCGCACCTCGCCGTAGTGGGCGCTGGACGGCTTCACCTCGGGCATGAGCGACGCGGGAATGCCGAGCAGGGCCAGCAGTTCGGCATCCCACTGGTTGGCGCGCACATTGAACAGCAGGGTGCGCGACGCATTGCTGACGTCGGTAGCATGCACCGCGCCGCCGGTCAGCTGCCAGATCCGCCAGCTGTCGATGGTGCCGAAGGCCAGTTCGCCGCGCTCGGCCTGCGCGCGCGCGCCGGGCACATGGTCGAGCAGCCACTTGAGCTTGGTGCCGGAGAAATAGGCGTCGATCAGCAGCCCGGTGCGCGACTGGATCAGCGCCTCAAAGCCCTGCTCGCGCAGTTGCGCGCAGGTGGTTTCGGCGCGCCGGTCCTGCCAGACGATGGCATGGTGCACCGGCTGGCCGGTCCGGCGGTTCCACAGCACCGTGGTTTCCCGCTGGTTGGTGATGCCCATCGCGCGGATGTCGCCGGCCTTCAGCCCGGCGCTGGCCAGCGCCTGCCGCGTCGTGGCCAGCTGGCTGCGCCAGATTTCCATCGGGTCGTGCTCGACCCAGCCCGGCCGGGGATAGATCTGCGGCAGCTCCTGCTGGGCCAGGGCCACCACGCGGCCCGCTTCGTCGAACACGATGCTGCGCGAACTGGAGGTGCCCTGGTCGAGGGCGAGAAGGTAGGTCATGGCGTCCGGAAGGGGTTGGGTGGCGGGTTCGGTGCAGAAGGCAGTATTTCACAGCGTTGATGCGCGCTTGTCACGCACCATGCAGTCGCTGCCATCACCGCAATGAATATCTGCACGCCGCGCCCAAAGTCCGGAAGGGGCTGAGGTAAGCTCAATATTTACCGTGAACGATGGGTTTTTATGAATTCGGGAAATGAAAAGCCCATGGCCATAGACGCAGTGCCGGCCCGCACGCGGCGCAAGGCCCTGCTGGACCGGCTCGCCGAACCGCGCCACTACGATCTGGCGGTCATCGGCGGCGGCGCCACCGGCCTGGGCGTGGCGCTCGATGCGGCGGCGCGGGGCTTTTCGGTGGTGCTGGTCGAATCGCACGATTTTGCCAAGGGCACGTCGTCGCGCGCCACCAAACTGGTGCACGGCGGCGTGCGCTACCTTGCGCAAGGCAATATCTCGCTGGTGCGCGAAGCGCTGCATGAGCGCTCGACGCTGCTGGCCAATGCACCGCACCTGGCGCAGCCGCTGCCTTTCGTGATGCCCTCCTACAAATTTTGGGAGTCGCCTTTTTATGGCGTGGGGCTCAAGCTCTATGACGCCCTGGCGGGCAAGGACGGGCTGGGCGATACCGAATTCCTGAACCGCGCCGAAACCCTGGCGCGCCTGCCAACGCTTCAGCCGCAAGGCCTCAAGGGCGGCGTCAAGTACTGGGATGGCCAGTTTGACGATGCACGGCTGGCGCTGGCGCTGGCGCGCACGGCCGCCCGGCAGGGCGCCCTGCTGGTCAATTACTGCGCTGCGACCCGGTTGATCCACGAAGACGGCAAGGTCAGCGGCCTGTGGGTGAAGGACCGGGAAACGGGCCACACCCATGAACTGCATGCGCGCTGCGTGGTCAATGCCACCGGGGTCTGGGTGGACCGCCTGCGCCTGCAGGACGGCCAGGCGATTGGCCGCGACGCCAAGCCGATGGTCGCCCCGAGCCAGGGTGTGCACATCGTGGTCGACCGCGAGTTCCTGCCGACCGACCATGCCCTGCTGATTCCCAAGACCGCCGACGGCCGGGTGCTGTTCGCCGTGCCCTGGCTGGGCAAGACCATCCTGGGCACGACCGACACGCCGCGCCGCGACCTGGCGCGCGAACCGCTGCCGTTCCGGGAGGAGGTCGACTTCATCCTTCGCGAATCGGCCCGCTACCTGAGCCGCGCGCCCGGGCTGGCCGATATCAAGAGCATCTGGGTCGGTTTGCGGCCCCTGGTCAAGCCGGCGGACGACGATGCCGAGCGAACCCAATCCCTGTCGCGCGAGCACACCGTGCTGGTCAGCAAGAGCGGCCTGGTCACGGTGACCGGCGGCAAATGGACCACCTACCGGGCCATGGCCGGCGACGTGCTGGAAAAATGCTTTGCCGCCCAGCTGCTGCCGGCGCGCACCGGGCTGGCGACCGACCATCTTCGGCTGGTCGGCGCGCAAGGCTCCAGCGTGCCGCTCAGCAGCCCGCCCGGGCTGCACCTGTATGGCAGCGAAACGGGCGCGGTCCAGGCCTTGCGCGGCGCGGACCAGGACCTGGGCGGCGGCCTGAGCGAGGCCATGGTGCGCTTTGCGGCGCGCTATGAATACGCCCGGACCGTGGAAGACGTGCTGGCGCGGCGCTCGCGCCTGCTGTTCCTCGATGCGGCACTGGCGCGCACCCTGGCGCCGGCGGTGGCCGCGCTGCTCCAGCAGGAGAACGGAATCGACGCGCAACTGCCGTCGTTCCTGACGCTGTGCGAGCAGTACCTGACGGTGCCTGCCCCCGTTTGAATGCGTCCGTGTGGGCTGGACGCGACAGCCTGTTCCGCAAGCTGCCCGGCATCACTTTGCCTGGTCACTATGTTTTCAATAGCTAACGGTGCAGGCCACTATTGCGCAAACGGCTGATTCGAGTCTGATTGGTCTTGGCCGGGCCGGTTCTGGCCCAGGCCGCAGTGCCGGATGGAATCACGAAGTCGGATTTCAACCACGCATCGAAGGGTGGCCGGTGCGATTATTTTTACAATCATTGTTGACACCGGCTTTTACATTCGTGATAATCGTGGGCTTCGCTTTAAAAGGCGAAGAACTTCTGCCCAGCGGAAGCACTGCAAGTGGTTTGCGGTGTGGACGACGGGCCCAAGACTGATTGGCAGGTGGTTTGCATACAGCAAGCTGCCAATGCCGGTGCAAGTTGGGAACCAATTTAAATGATTCAAACGCAATCCAAACTCGATGTTGCTGACAACACGGGTGCCAAGTCCGTGATGTGCATCAAGGTGCTGGGCGGATCCAAGCGCCGGTACGCCAGCGTTGGTGACGTCATCAAGGTGAGCATCAAAGAAGCCGCTCCACGTGGCCGCGTCAAAAAAGGCGAGGTTTACAGTGCAGTGGTCGTTCGCACCGCCAAGGGCATCCGCCGCGGTGATGGCTCTCTCGTCAAATTCGACGGCAATGCAGCAGTGCTGCTCAATGCCAAGCTGGAGCCAATTGGCACCCGTATCTTTGGACCAGTGACGCGCGAGCTGCGCACTGAAAAGTTCATGAAGATCGTGTCGCTGGCTCCTGAAGTTCTGTAAGGACCCGAGGCAATGAACAAAATTCGCAAAGGCGACGAGATCATCGTGATCACGGGTCGCGACAAGGGCAAGCGCGGCACGATCACGCAGCGCGTCGATGACAGCTATGTGCTGGTGGACGGGATCAACCTGGTGAAAAAACACACCAAGCCCAATCCGCTCAAGGGCACCACGGGTGGCATCGTTGAAAAAAGCATGCCGATTCACCAGTCCAACGTCGCCATTTTCAATGCGGCCACGGGCAAGGCGGATCGTGTTGGTATCAAGTTGTTGGCTGACGGCAAGAAAACGCGCGTCTTCAAGTCCAGCGGCGAAGAAATTAAGGCTGCATAAACATGGCACGCTTGCAAGACCAGTACCGCGAGAAAATCGCGCCCGCCCTGATTGAAAAATTCGGCTACACGACACCCATGCAGGTGCCGCGCATCACCAAGATCACGCTCAATATGGGTGTGAGCGAGGCTGTAGCGGACAAGAAGGTCATGGACAACGCCGTGGCCGACATGGCCAAGATCGCAGGCCAAAAGCCTGTGGTCACCAAGGCCAAGAAGGCCATCGCCGGTTTCAAGATCCGCGAAGACCTGCCCATTGGCTGCATGGTCACGCTGCGCGGCGTGCAGATGTATGAGTTCCTCGACCGTTTCGTGACCGTGGCACTGCCCCGTGTCCGTGACTTCCGGGGTATCTCCGGCCGTGCCTTCGATGGCCGCGGCAACTACAACATCGGCGTGAAAGAGCAGATCATTTTCCCTGAAATCGAGTACGACAAGGTGGATGCCTTGCGCGGCCTCAATATCAGCATCACCACAACGGCCAAGACCGATGAAGAGTGCAAAGCCCTCCTCACCGCCTTCCGTTTTCCGTTCAAGAACTGAGGCGGGCATGGCTAAACAAGCATTACTGCAACGTGAACTCAAGCGCGACAAGCTGGTCGCCAAGTTTGCCAAGAAGCACACTGAACTCAAGGCAATCGCCAATGATTTCAAGCGCACCGACGATGACCGCGCCCAGGCCCGCCTGGAGCTGCAAAAGCTGCCCCGCAACGCCAACCCGACGCGCCAGCGCAACCGCTGCGCCATCACGGGTCGCCCGCGTGGCACCTTCCGCCAATTCGGTTTGGCTCGACACAAGATTCGCGAATTGGCTTTTGCCGGTGATATCCCCGGTATCACCAAGGCAAGCTGGTAAGCAGTAGGAGAACCCAAAATGAGTATGAGTGATCCTATCGCCGACATGCTGACACGCATCCGCAATGCACAGATGGTTGAAAAAGCCGTTGTGCTGGTGCCTTCGTCAAAAGTCAAAGTCGCCATTGCACAGGTTTTGAAGGATGAGGGCTACATTGATGGCTTTTCCGTCAAGGCCAACGATGGCAAGCCCCAACTGGAAATCGCCCTGAAGTATTACGCAGGCAAGCCCTTGATTGAGCGCATCGAGCGCGTCAGCCGCCCCGGCCTTCGTGTGTACAAAGGCCATGGCGCCATCCCCCATGTCATGAATGGCCTTGGTGTGGCAATTGTCACGACTCCCCAGGGCGTCATGACCGATCGCAAAGCCCGCGCTACCGGTACCGGTGGCGAAGTGCTGTGCTACGTGGCCTAACGGCGGCATTGAAGAGGAACTGAAATGTCT
>JAQGMN010000151.1 GCA_028292345.1 Polaromonas sp.
CTGCGCGCTGACCGCGGCCCTGGCGCAAGAGGACACCCCGATGAACTTCCTGACTGAACCGGCTCAGGCGCTGGCCGACAACGACCTGGCCGCGATGGCCGCCGCGCTCATGCAGTCGCGCCAGACCATCCTGCCCAGGCGGCTGGCCGAACCCGGTCCCGACCGGGCGCAGCTCGGCCTGCTTTTGGAAGCCGCAGCCACCGCGCCCGACCACGGCCAGCTCCTGCCCTGGCGCTTCGTGCGGGTGCCGCAGGCCGCTCGCGCCTGCCTGGCCGAGGTGTTCGGCGCGGCGCTGGTCGAGCGCGACGCCGCCGCCACGCCCGGGCAGGTGGCGCAGGCGCGCGAGAAAGCGCACCGCTCGCCGCTGCTGCTGCTGCTCATCGTCGATGGCGCGCGGGGCGACCCCGACATCGACCTGCCCGAGCGCATCGTTTCGGCCGGCTGCGCGGTGCAGAACCTGCTGCTCATGGCCACCGCGCTGGGCTATGGCTCGGCGCTGACCAGCGGCAAGGCGCTCAAGTCCGCCGGCCTGCGCCTGCTCTTCGGCCTGGCGCCGGGCGAGCTGGCGCTGTGCTTCGTCAGCATCGGCACGGTGCAGTCGCGCAGGACCGCCCGGTTGCGGCCGGCGCCCGGCGACCTCGTCAGCACCCTTTCGCCCGGCGGCGGCACGGTGGCGGGTTTTTGATTCGGCCGGCCGCCCCTGGCTTTCTTTTTTTTTCTTTCTTTGACTGGACATTCCATGAACATTTCGACGTTTGACGACCTTTTGCAAGCCGCGCGGTCCCAGCCCGATCCGCAGCGCCTTTTGTTTGTATTTGCCGGCGTCGAGCTGCCCGACGATGCCACACCCGCCCAGCGCGAGCGTTTCGAGGCCGGGCAGGGCGGGGCCTTGGTGCCGCTGATGTGCGTGGACAAGCGGCCCGACGAGCTGGCCTCGTTTAGCGCGCTGGTCGAGGAATCCAGCCAGTTTGGCCCCCAGCCCTGGGGCATTGTGTTTGCCGCCGCCCTGTCGGGCACGGACCGGGCGCCCACCAGCGAAGACGCCGAAAAGCCGCTCGAACGCATGGTCGAGGCCATCAAGCGCGGCGAGCACGGCGGCTACATTCCCTTCGACACCCAGGGCCAGGCCGTCCAGATCGGCTGACATGGCAACGCCAGGCCGACCCACCACCCGCCCGGTGTCCCTGCCCGGCCACAGCGCGCCGGCCGCCGGATTCGAGGCGCCCTTTGAGATGCTGGCCACTTGCCACGACCGGGTCGAGCGCATGCTGGCGCTACAGAAAAAGCTCCAGCAGCATTTGCTCGACAAGGGCTGCGACGAGCCGGCGCGCCAGGCCGCGCGCGACGTGATGCGCTATTTCGACCTGGCCGCGCCGCTGCACCACCAGGACGAGGAACTGCATGTGTTCCCGCCGCTGCTGGCCGGCCCGGACGCCAGCCTGCGCGAACTGGTGCAGTGCCTGATGCAGGACCACCGGCAGATGGAAACGGCCTGGGTTGACGCCAGATGCACGCTGCAGGCCATCGCTGACAGCCCGGAGTCTGGATGGACGCCACTCACGCCGGAACAAAGCGCGTGGCTGGCGCAGTTCGCCGCCCTGTACCGGCAGCATCTCGACGATGAAAACCACATCGCTTATCCCGCCGCGCAGGCCCTGCTGCAGCCCGCCGCGGTCGAGGCGATGAGCCAGGACATGATGCAGCGCCGGGGCGTCGCGCCGAAAACGTAGCGCTGCGTGCCTGCACCTTGATGCAGGCAAAATGCATGGCATGAACGTGTTCACTCTTGAAGACGCCAAAAAATGAAAAGCCACCCATGCGCCTGACCTCCACGGAACAGCAAACCCTGCATGACGCCAGCCTGCGCTGGTTTGGCGTGGCGCCGCGCCTGTTCGGTTCGCGCGTCGATGATGCGCGCCGTGGCGGCGATATTGATCTCTACATTGAAGCGAGCCTGTCCCCGCAGGAGGCTTTCCAGCGCGAAACCCGCATGGCCGCCGAACTGTACCGCGCGCTGGGTGAACGCAAGATTGACATCGTCGTCAACACCGGGCGGCTGGATTTGCCGATTTACCGGCTGGCCCGCGAGCAGGGAGTCTGGCTGTGAGCTTGCCGCTGGACGTTGCGCTGAGCCAGTGCGCGCGGCATGCCAGCATCATGAATGACGCGCTGAGCCAGATTCCGCATCCCCTGACGGGCGAGCAACTGGAGCAAGCTTCTCCTGAACTGATCCGCCTGCTGGACCAGTTCGTGCTGCGTTTCATCAAGCTGCAAGATACGCTGGGAACGCATGTCCTCAGGCAGTTCGCCGTGCAGGTGCTGGCCGAGCCCGTCGAGGATTCGGCTTTTATCGACGTGCTCAATTTGCTGGAGCGCCGTGGTTACCTGATGGTTGACCAGTGGGCGTTGCAGCGCAGCACGCGCAACATCCTGACGCACGAATACCCTGACGACCCATTGCGCCAGGCGCTGGCCTTGTCAGCCGCGCAAGTGGCCGCACGCCAATTGGTGCAATGGCTGCGCGCCCTTCAAGAAAAAACGAAAGCCTGACCCATGAACGCCCTGAACATCGCCGACTACATGCAGACCCTCGGTTTGCAG
>JAQGMN010000341.1 GCA_028292345.1 Polaromonas sp.
TTGGCGGCCGTGATCGGATTGGCTTGAGGAACGTTATTAACCACAGTTCCACTCAAACCGCGCGGCACGGTGCGCACCACCTGGCTGGCCGGCAGGGCGGCGCCGGACTTCAGGTTGGCATACATCAGGTCCATCGCCTGGATGAAGTAGCGGTGCAGCGGCACCATGCGCTCGGCATAGCCGGGAAAGCCCAGGAAGGCGTCGAAATGCTGGGCATTGGCCACTTCGATGTACGACAGCTTGCTGGCCGAGCCTTCAACGATCTTGTTCATGCCGTAGTAAGGCCGGCCCGTGAAGGCCACGGGCAACAGCGTGTCGGCCCTGCCCTGCACGATCAGCGCCGGCTTGCCGCGCAGGTTGGCGCTGCGCACCACCTCCTTCATGCCCTGCTGCACGCGCAGCGCATTGGCGCTGGTGCCGGTGGCCAGTTCGCGCATGCACAGCGCGCCGGCAATGTTGTAGTCCTGCACATTGCCGGACGACAGCGAAAGCGCATCCAACAGCGGTCCGCCCAGGCTGTTGTTGTTGACGATGTTGATGCCGATGGTCGGCGGCACGCCGTTGGACGCGCCGAACGAGGTGGCCAGCGCGGCAGGAGCAAGCGGAGCCGGAGCGCCTGTCGCGCCGGTGGCGGCAAAGCTGTAGCCGCACACGTTGTCCTTCACGCTGAAGCGGCCGTAGGTGTTGGCATAGGTCAGCCCGACCGACAAGGTCGCGAACGAGTAGTGCGACGCCTGCAGCACACTGCTTTCAGGCTGCCAGCCCGCCTCGACCAGCTTGGCCAGGGCGCTGGCGGCCTGCTCGGCGGTGGTGGTGCCGGTGACCAGGCCGTTGGCCTGCAGCGCGCTGCAGCGGTTGGCGGCAATCGTGGCGTTGACGGAATTGAAGGCGTTCGTGCTGGGCGACACCAGCGCGGCGCAGGGCTGCAGCAGGTTGGCCAGCGTGAAATAGTCGTACAGCTGCCGGCCGGTGCCGGCCAGGGTGATGGCGCCGCGCCTGACGCTCAGCCGGTTGTCGGGCGCGAGCTGGACTTCGGGCTCGGCCACGGCCACGCCGCTGATCAGGCCCTGCGTGTCCTGCTCGGCCGCCGCCAGTGCGGCGCCGGCGCCGTTGGACACGCTGGAGGCGATCACGATGGTGTTGGTCGGCGTGAGCTTTTTCAGGCGCGTCACGCCGTCCCTGGCCAGGTCGCCGTATTTTTCATTCAGCACGAAATAGGCGAACTCGACCGACTGCAGCGTCCACTTGCCCCAGTCCTTTTCCGGGTTCTGCTGCGAATGCGCATGCTTGACGGCAAAGCGGTTCGGCGTGGCCGCGTTGAAGGCGGCCAGCTCGGCGGCGGTCAGGTCGGCGGTGAAGATCGAGTTCTTGCCGGCCGTGGCGGCGTCCGTGCGGGTGCCGTTCTGCACATTGACGGTATTGTTCTGCAGGTCGTGGATGCCGGTGCCCGTGCCCTTGTCGGTGTAGGCCACGGCGCAGCCGTTTTTCAGGCCCCATTCGCCGGACGAGCCAATCGCGCCGTACACGCCGCGCGAGCCGCTGGAGGTGCCGGTGACGATGCAGGCATTGGCCGGGTTGAAGGTGGCGGGCACCTGCACCAGCATGGTGATGTTCTGCTTGCCGGTGCCGTCATCGGAATAGGCGATGTATTCGGTTCCGGCGATCTTGCCCTCGCTGGTGGTGATGACGCCCTTGGCATCGACGTTCGGGCCGTACAGCGTGCCGTAGCCGCCGGCCGCGCTGATGTCGAGGATGGCGCGGTAGTTGTTGAAGATGGCCAGCTTGCGCAGCTCGGCGGGCGTCGGCTTGAGCGGGTCGGCCACGGCCGGCGCGGTGCCGCCCAGACCGGTCTTGCCCAGGCCGGCGGTCAGCAGGTCGTCGCTGCTGCCGTCGTAATTGGCGGTGACGACGGCGCCCAGGTAGCTGGGCTTGATGTTGGTGGCCTCGGCCGGGTCGTTGTTGCCGCCGCAGGCGCCCAGCGCCAGCACGGCAGCGGCCAGCGCGGTCAGTTTCAAAGTGGTGTTCTTGCGTGGAATGCCCATGTCTCGCCTTATAAGTTGATTTGTTAGCCCATCGGTTCGCGGCGCACGCCTGTTCTCAGCAACCTTGCCTTTCGGCCAGCTTGTCCTTCAGGCGTGCGGACCTCCGGCAGTCCGGAAAAACGCGGCGCAGACTGCTGAAGCCAGCTGCATGATGGGCGGTAACACAATGCGTTTCAACCCCGTATGACTACTTACCGGGGTAAGCGAGCTTGACGAGCTGATAAAAACACGCGGGTCCATGGGCAGGCGGCTTCTCAATGCCCTGGCCCTGCGGGGCTTTTGAAGTTCAGGCAAATTGCGCCCATGCCCCTTTCGCCAACCCCTTTCCCTGGTGCCGACCGGCGCACGGTCCTGCGCCAGTCCGCCCGGGTCCTGGCCGCCCTGTCAACGGCCCTGCCCTGGTGGCCCGGGGCGCTGGCGCAACCCCGCCCACCGGCGCCACCGCAGGCCGTGCCCATGACCTCCCAGATCGACTCCCGCCCGATTCCCTCGACCGGCGAAGCGCTGCCGGTCATCGGCTGCGGCACCTACATCGGCTTTGACGTGGCGCCGGGCACGCCCGCCCATGCCGAACTGCCGGGCGTGCTGCAGGCGCTGTTTGCCGCCGGCGGCTCGGTGCTCGACAGCTCGCCGATGTACGGCCGCGCCGAAAGCACCACCGGCGAGTTGCTGGCCGCCGCCGGCAGCCGCGACCGGGCTTTCCTCGCGACCAAGGTCTGGACCAGCGGCCGCGAAGCCGGCCTGGCGCAGATGGAGCAGTCGTTTGCCCGCCTTGCTACCTCCCGCATCGACCTGATGCAGGTGCACAACCTGGTGGACTGGCGCGTGCAGCTGGCGTCGGTGCGCCGGTTGAAGGACGCCGGCCGGGTGCGCTACGTCGGCATCACCCACTACACCGCGTCCGCCTATGCCGAAGTCGAGGCCGTGCTGCGCGCCGAGAAGCTCGACTTCCTGCAGATCAACTATGCGCTGGACGACCAGGCCGCCGCCCGGCGCCTGCTGCCGCTGGCGCAGGCGCGCGGCGTGGCGGTGCTGGTCAACCAGCCCTTTGGCGGCGGCGGCCTGCTGCGGCGCCTGGCCGGCAAGCCGCTGCCCGGCTGGGCGGCGGACATCGGCTGCACCAGCTGGGCGCAGGTGCTGCTCAAGTTCGTGCTGAGCCACCCGGCCGCGACCTGCGCCATTCCCGGCACCGGCCGGCCCGCGCACATGCGCGACAACCTGGCGGCGGGACGGGGCATGCTGCCCGATGCGGATTTCTGGCGGCGGCACGGGGATTCGGTGGGGGTGTGACGGCTGGCGGCGTCGGTTTTGCCTGCGCGGGTGATTGACTCATTCGTGCTTGACGCTTCGTGGTTGGGTCGGCCGGATTTTCGGCGCGGCCTGCAAAGCCACAAAGCACCAGCCAAACCGCGAAGCGCTGGCAAGGCCAGGCCAACACCAGCGGCCGCCCGGCTCCGGCTGGCACCTTGGCCGATTGACAGCCAGGTTTTTGCACCGGACGATTCAAGCCATCGACCACTCCTTACTTCAAGGCCCGCCCCATGCTCAACACCTACCTCGACCACTTCCTGTCGCCTGTCGTCGTCCTGACCGGCGCCTCCAGCGGCATCGGCCATGCCACGGCCCTGGCCTTTGCGCGCGCGGGCGCCCGGCTGGTGCTGGCCGCGCGCGGTCCCGAGGCGCTCGACAAGGTGGCGGCCGAATGCGTGCTGCTCGATGCCCAGGCGCTGGCCGTGCCGACCGACGTGACCGACGCTGGCGCCATGCGGGCGCTGGCCGATGCGGCCATCCAGCGCTTCGGGCGCATCGACGTCTGGATCAACAACGTCGGCATCGGCACGGTCGGCGCCTTCGACGCCACGCCGATGGAGGCCAACGAGCGCGTGATCGCGGCCAACCTGGTCGGCCACATGAACGGGGCGCATGCGGTGCTGCCGCACTTTCGCAAGCGCGGGCGCGGCACGCTGATCAACATGATCTCGTCGGGCGGCTGGGTTCCGGCGCCTTATTCGGCGGCCTACACCGCCAGCAAGTTCGGGCTGCGCGGCTTTTCCGAGGCGCTGCGGGCCGAACTGGGCCACCTGCCCGCCGTGCATGTCTGCGAGGTGTACCCGACCTTTGTCGACACGCCGGGCCTGTTCCACGGCGCCAACTACACCGGCAAGCGCCTGCGCCCGCCGCCGCCGGTGCTGGACCCGCGCGAGGTGGCCCATACGCTGGTGGCGCTGAGCCGGGCGCCGCGCGACGTCACGGCGATCGGCAGCGTGGCGCTTCCCGGGCGGCTGGCGCATGCCGTCGCGCCCCGCCTGACGGGCCGGGTCACGCGCTGGCTGATGGACCGGGCGTTCGAGCGTGCCGACCCGACGCCCATCACCAATGGCAACCTGTTCGAGCCGTCGCGGGTGCACACCATCGACGGCGGCCACCGCACACTGGCGGTGCGCGCCATGCCGGTGGCGGCGCTGGCGCTGGCCGGCGCGGCCGGGCTGGGGCTGGTGTGGGCCCTGCGCCCGCGCCGGAGCCGGCCGCAGGACACCACGCGGCGAACCGCCGCGCGGCCCAGGCCGGCGCGCTGACCGGCCGGCCGTTCACCAGCCGCCCGAGCCCGGCCCGCCCTTGAAGGGCCCGACCACCTCGGGCGTGATCCAGCCGGCATAAAAACCGCCGGGCTGGGGCTGCACCCGCAGGCCGTCCACCCGGCAGTCCAGGTGCTGCGGATAAAAGCCGAAGTAACCGGCCATCGCCTCGTAAGGCGCCAGCGGATGCGGATAGGACCAGGCCACGCGGTCGAGCATGCCGCCGCCGGGCAGCTGCACCGACCAGTACGCCGCCTGGCCTTTCCATTCGCAGTGCGACGCGCCGCCCGCCGGCACCAGCCGGTCGGTGCGCACATCCTGCGCCGGCAGGTAAAAGCCCGGCGGGCTGGCGGTTTCCAGCAGGCGCAGCGCCCGGCGGCTGCGGGCCAGCGCCAGGCTGCCGGCCACCACGACCACCTCCCGGCCGTCGGGCACCAGCCGGGGCGGACGCGGATAGTCCCAGACCGATTCCTGGCCCGGGCCGGGCGGCAGCGCAAAAGCCGGGCGCTCGCGGCCGACGTAATGCCAGAGGGAGGCGGCGCGGGCCAGGCGGTCGGCGTTGCTGCGGTTCATGCGGCGCTCCTGCAAAAAAAAAGAAAACCGTTTGAACGAAAGCCGGCTATTTTTCCAGGGGCCGGCGTTGTGCGCCGTCCGCTTCCAGCAGCAGCCGCATGCCCACCAGGGTATAGCGGGTCTGCGCCGAATTCCAGTTGCGGTAGCTGCAGCGCGAATACAGCGCCCAGGTGTGCCAGGAGCCGCCCCGGCGCACGCGCACCGTGCCGTCGGCCGGGCCGGGCGGATCGGCGGCCGGCGAGGCCGCGTAATAGGCCTCGTCGTGCCAGTCGGCGGTCCATTCCCAGGCATTGCCCAGCATGTCGTGCAGGCCGAAGGCGTTCGGCCGGAAGCTGCCGGCCGGGGCGGTGAAGGCATGGCCGTCCGACCCCGGCTGGGCCTGGGCTCGCAGCGCCGGCCAGTGGCGGGCGGCCTCGGCGTCGAAGGTGTTGGCGATCGCCCGCAGCGACTCGGGCCGGTTGCCGGAGGGGTAGCGCGAGGCCGATCCGGCGCGGCAGGCGTATTCCCACTCGGCTTCGGTCGGCAGGCGGTAGCGCCGGCCTTCCTGCCGGCTCAGCCAGGCGGCCATGGCCACTGCGTCGTTCCAGGTGACGTTGAGCACCGGATGGCTGTCGTCCTGCGCGAAGCCCGGGTTGCGCCATGAATACTTCGGGTCGCGGCCTTCGAACAGGTCGCCGCGCCCCGAGGCGTCCAGCCCGTGCGCCGGGTTGTAGCCATAGCCGCCGGTGCCGTCGGCGACCGATTCGGGCACATGGCCGGAGGCCTGGAGGAAACGGCGGAACTGGCCGACCGTGACCTCGTGCTGGCCCAGGAAAAAAGGCCGGCTGATGCGCACCCGGTGCACCGGCGCCTCGTCGGCCAGTTCGCTGAAGCGCCATGCCTCGTGCTGCGGATAGTCGCGCGCCAGGGCCTGCGGCGTTTCGTCGCTGCCCATCAGGAATTCCCCGGTCGGCAACCGGACGAACTTCATGCCCAGCGAGTTTTCAAGCACCTCGAACGCAGGCGGCGCAGGCATCGAGGCGCAGGCGGCCAGCAGCAGCGGGCCGGCCAAGAGAAGCAGCAGGGTGCGTGGGTTCATCTCGTATCCAGATGTCACTAAGGGAGCACCACTTTAGGGCATCTGCATACCGCGTCCTGACGAGGTCGCGGCTGCCCCGTTTCCTTGGCGGGCCGGCTGGCCCCAAAACCCGGCCAATGCTGCCGCAGCGCCTGGCAGGCGGGCGCCGGAATCGCCTCCCAAAGCGGAACACCTTCTAACGATTTCGCCAGAAATGTCTCTGGAGCATCAATTCTTTCAGCCCTATTCTTTTTTTCATGGCCTCAAGATTGTTT
>JAQGMN010000357.1 GCA_028292345.1 Polaromonas sp.
ATGCGGCGGTCCACCGCCACATAGGTCGAGAACTCGTTGACATTGATCTTGCCGACCTGCTCGCGCGTGAAGCCCGCCTCGCCGGTCAGCGCGCCGAGCACGTCGCCGGCGCGGATCTTTTCCTTGCGGCCGCCGACGATCTGCAGCGTCGCCATCGGCGGGCGCAGCGGCTCCTTGCTGGCGGGCGTGAGTTCTTCGAGCTGGTGCCATTCGGATTCGGCCTTTTGCAGCACCTCGATCTTGCCGACCGAGCCCATCTCGTCCATGCTGGCCAGGCTGATCGCCCAGCCCTCCTCGTCGGCGCGGCCGGTGCGGCCGATGCGGTGGATGTGGATTTCGCTGTCCGGCGTCACATCGACGTTGATGACCATCTCCAGCTGCGAAATGTCCAGCCCGCGCGCGGCCACGTCGGTCGCCACCAGCACCGAGCAGCTGCGGTTGGCGAACTGCACCAGCACCTGGTCGCGCTCGCGCTGCTCCAGCTCGCCGAACAGCGCCAGGGCGATGAAGCCCCTGTCTTTCAGCAGCTGCACCAGCGCCCGGCATTGCGACTTGGTATTGCAAAACGCCAGCGTGCTGACCGGCCGGTAGTGGTTCAGCACCCGCGCCACCGCGTCCAGGCGCGCCTCGTCATGGTCGGAGTCCTCGACCTGGTACCAGCGCTGGCGGATCTTGCTTTTCTCGTGCTGCGCCTGGACGGTGATGGTCTGCGGGTTTTTCATGAACTGCTGGCTGATCCTGGCAATGCCTTCCGGGTAGGTCGCCGAGAACAGCAGCGTCTGGCGCTCCTTCGGACACTGCTTGGCCACGGTGGCGATGTCGTCGAAAAAGCCCATGTCGAGCATGCGGTCGGCCTCGTCGAGCACCAGCGTGTTCATGGCTTCGAGGTTCAGGTTGCCGCGCCCCAGGTGGTCCATGATGCGGCCCGGCGTGCCGACGACGATGTGCGCGCCGTGCTCCAGGCTGGCGATCTGCCCGCGCAGCGCGACGCCGCCGCACAGCGTGACGACCTTGATGTTTTCCTCGGCGCGCGCCAGGCGGCGGATTTCAGTCGTCACCTGGTCGGCCAGTTCGCGCGTCGGGCACAGCACCATCGCCTGGATGGCAAAGCGGCGCGCATTCAGGTTGGCCAGCAGCGCCAGCGCGAAGGCGGCGGTCTTGCCGCTGCCGGTCTTGGCCTGGGCGATCAGGTCCTTGCCGAGCAGGGCGACCGGCAGGGCCGCGGCCTGGATCGGCGTCATCCGGGTGTAGCCGAGCTGCGTCAGGTTGGTCAGCACATGGGCCGGCAGCGACAGGGTGCTGAAGTCATTAAGGGAAGTAGTCATATCCCCCGATTATCGTGACTCGCGCCTTCTCCACGGCCGGGCAAGGCTGCTGCGGCAAACTTCGCTAAGCTTTGGCGGTGCCCGCGCCCTTCCCTTTTTCGCTGCTTTTGATGCCTGACATACCGCCATGGAACTTGATTCACCCGCTGTCCTGAACGCCGTCCGGTCCCTGGCCCTGCATGCGCTGCCCGCCTTTGGCGTCGCGCTGGCGGCGGTCATCGCCGTTGTCTGCGGCCTGTGGTGGCTGGGCCTGCGCTACGGCGTGCACCGGGACAACAGCCGCTTCGCGCCGCTGGCCTACCTGCTGGGCTACCTGGCGCTGGGTTTCGCCCTGATCATCGGCGCGGCCTCGCTGTTTGCCGAAATCGCCGAGAACCTGGCAAACCTGGATGGGGGCCGCAAGCTGGGCCAGCTCGACCTGCTGTTCTCCGACACGATCCGGTCCACGGTGCCGCTGGGCGCGCTCAGGGTGTTTGCCCTGGTGACGCATTTCGGCGACACCGCCACGCTGACCAGCCTGTGCGTTGGGGGCGCGCTTTTGCTGCTGTGGAAACGCCAGCGCGGCCTGTGCCTGGGCTGGGTGATGGCCTTCGTCGGCAACGCGGTGCTGAACCGGACGCTGAAAAGCATCTTTGAACGCACGCGCCCGCTGCATGAGCACGGCCTGGCCTTTGCCGACGGCTGGAGTTTCCCCAGCGGCCATGCGTCGGGCTCGGTCGTGGCCTACGGCATGCTGGCGTACCTCCTGGTGCGGCTGCTGCCGGCCCGCTTCGCCTGGGCGCACCTGCCGGTGGTGGCGCTGGCGGCGGCGCTGGCCTTTACCGTGGGCAGCAGCCGCATTTTTCTGCAGGTTCATTTCGCCACCGACGTGCTGGCCGGTTTTGCCTCCGGCTCGGCCTGGCTGGCGGTGTGCATTGGCGCGCTCGAACTCAGGCGCTACCGCCGGCGCCAAGCCTGAGGCCCGGCCCGCGCAACGCCGTCGCCGCCAAAAGGTCATCCGAAAACAGCACAATCCAGCCAAGACCACCAAAAAGGATGTTTATGAGCGATTTTGATTTTGACCTGTTCGTGATCGGCGGCGGCAGCGGCGGCGTTCGCGCAGCGCGCATGGCGGCCCAGCGCGGCGCGCGCGTCGGCCTGGCCGAAGTGGCCGAGATGGGCGGCACCTGCGTCAACCTGGGCTGCATTCCCAAAAAGCTCTACAGCTATGCGGCCCATTTCGCCGAAAGCTTCGAGGAATCGCACGGTTTCGGCTGGGTGGGCGAAGCGCCCGTGCTGAACTGGGACACCCTCAAGTCCAACCGCCGCCGGGAGATTTCGCGTCTGAACGGGATTTATCTGCAACTGCTGAAAAGCTCGGGTGTGCAGATCGTCAACGGCTGGGCCACGCTGGTCGATGCGCACACGGTCGAGGTCGCCGGCCAGCGCCACAGCGCCAGGCACATCCTGGTCGCCACCGGCGGCAAGCCCAGCATTCCCGAGTTCCCGGGCAGCGAGCATGTCATCAGCTCCAACGAGATGTTCGACCTGTCGCCTTTTCCCAAGCGCCTGCTGGTGGTTGGCGGCGGCTACATCGCCTGCGAGTTTGCCTCGATCTTCAACGGGCTCGGGTCCGAGGTCACGCAGCTCTACCGGGGCCATCAGGTGCTGCGCGGCTTCGACGAGGAGGTGCGCGCCTTCATTGCCGGCGAAATGGCCAAGAGCGGCGTGACGCTGCACCTCAACACCGACGTCGCCGCCATCGAGCGCACCGGCGAGGGGCTGCAGGTGCGGCTGCTCGACGGCAGCCACATCACCGTCGACAGCGTGCTGTATGCCACCGGCCGGGTGCCGCTGGTCGAAGGCCTGGGCCTGGGCGCGGCCGGTGTCAGGCAAAACAAGGCGGGCGCGGTCGAGGTGAACGACCAGTACCAGACCTCGGTGCCGTCGATCTACGCCGTCGGCGACGTCACCGCCCGGGTGCAGCTCACGCCGGTCGCGCTGGCCGAGGCGATGGTCGTGGTCGATGCGCTGTTCGGCCCGCCGGCCGGCAAAGCGCCGCGCGGCATGAGCTACTACTACATCCCGACCGCCGTGTTCACCCATCCGAACATCGGCACCGTGGGCTACACGGAGCTTGAGGCGAGCGACAAATTCGGCAAGATCAGCGTTTATAAAAGCGACTTCAAGGCGCTCAAGCACACGCTGAGCGGCAGCACAGAGCGCACCCTGATGAAGCTGATCGTCGAGGACGCGACCGACCGCGTGGTCGGCCTGCACATGGTCGGCGCCGACGCCGGCGAGATCGTCCAGGGCTTTGCCGTGGCGATGAAGGCCGGCGCGACCAAGGCGGTGTTCGACAGCACCATCGGCATCCACCCGACGATGGCCGAGGAATTCGTGACGATGCGCGAGGCGGTCAAGCGCTGA
>JAQGMN010000382.1 GCA_028292345.1 Polaromonas sp.
AGCCGGCCGAGGCCAAGCCGCTGACCAACGAGTACGAGGACGGCGCCGAAAAGGCCGCCCGGGGCGCCAGCATCGCGGTGGTGCCGCTGACCATTCCGCTGCTGACCGGCCCGGCCACCATGTCCACCGTCGTGATCTATGCCGAAAAAGCCAAGACGTTTCTGCAACTCGGCACGCTGGTCGGCTACGGCATGGTGATCGGGCTGGCGACGGCGCTGTGCTTTTCGCTGGCCGAGCCGATTTCGCGCGTGCTGGGCAAGACCGGCATCAATGTCATGACGCGGCTGATGGGCCTGATATTGGCCGCGCTGGCCGTCGAGGTGATGGCCGACGGCCTGGGCAAGCTGTTCCCCATCCTGCGGCACTGAGCACTGAAAAGGACATTTCCCCATGACCGATGCCCGCCTTCAGGCAGCCATTGACGCCCTGGTGCAGGCCCGCGCGCGCCAGGGCCTGGCCGATGCGCAAGCCCTGGCCGATGCCGTCTCCAGCCCCGAGCGCGCCCATGCCGTGGAGCAGGGCGTGGCCGAGCGCCTCGCCTGGTTCCGGCCGGGCGCGCCGCAATACTGGAAATCGGGCGGCCCGTCGCGCGTAGCGGCGCTGGCGCATGCCCGGCTGCCCGAGGACGGCATCTGGCCCAGCCCGGCACGCACCGGCCGGCCGTTTGCCCTGCGCGGCATCGAGGCGGAAATTGCCCTGCGCCTGGCCGTGCCGGTCGATGCGGAGTGCGCCGCCGGCCTGGACCGCGGCAGCGCCTGCCGCTTGGTGGACGTCATGGCGGTGTCGATCGAGGTGGTCGATTCGCGCTGGAGGCAAGGCCTGGAGGCGCCGGCGCTGCTCCGGCTGGCCGATCTGCAATCGCACGGCGCCCTGGTGCTGGGGGACTGGGTGGCGTTCGATGCGGCCCGCGACTGGTCCGGCCAGCGCGGCCGCGTCCAGATCACCGGCGCGGCGGCGCTGGAATTTCGCGGCACGCATTCGCTGGGCGACCCGGCCTACGGGCTGCCGGGCCTGCTGCGCCACGCCACCCGGGGCGGCGGCGTCGTGCCGGCCGGCAGCGTGGTGACGACCGGCTCCTGGTGCGGCCTGCTGCAGGCGCGGCAGGGCGACACGGTCACGGTGTCGTTCGACGGCATCGGCGAGGCGCGCATCCGCTTCGACGCCTGATGCGGTTGTGGCCGCCGCCGTGCAGCGCGGCCTCAAGCGGGTGCGCTGGAGCGGTCCGGCTGTTCATCACGGCGTCAAGCTGGCCTGCGGCTTTTTGCTATTTTATTCATAGCTGCTTGCGCAGGCTGCTGTTGCGCCAGATGCCTGTTTGACCCAAAAACCTGGCTGCCGGCGTGGACACGACGACGCGCTAGCGTGCCGGCGCCTGCCGCAGCCAGCGGTCCAGCTCGTCGATGGCGGCGTCGGTCGCGGCCGTCAGGGCGCGCACGCCGCCGGCGGCGTCGGGGCTGCTGGCCGGCCGCTGCACCGACAGGTTGCGCTGCGCCAGCAGGCGTTCGCCGGCGGGCGTGATCTCGACCAGCGTGGCATGCAGGCGCACCAGGCCGACGCTGGCATCGGGCGCGCTGAACAGCTGGCTGAATTCTTCGAGTTCGATCCGAAGCATCGGCAAATGGGCATTCTGGCTGCGGTTCAGGGCCACGCCTTCCCGGGCATTGAGCACCACGCGCTGCTGGCTCAGGCGATCGCGCATGCGCTGGCGCACCAGTTGCGCCGGCGGCATGGTCCAGCGGGCCTGTGAATACGGGCGCAGCTGCTGGTCGTCAAGGTAGCCCAGGCGGTAGAGCACGGCCTGGTTTTCCAGCGCGCCGCCCGCGGTGGCGATGTCGGCAATCGCCAGCGGCGGCAGGGCGGGCGCCGGCGCGGCGGGCGTTGCGGCAGCCTGCGTGGACAGCTCGCCCGGCCCGAAGTCGAACATCGTGGCGCGGGCCGGCTTGTCGATCACCGAGCAACCGGTGGCGAGCGCCAGCACGCTTGCCAGGCAAAAAAGCCGCCTTGCGCAGGGCACGCGGGCGCTTGCAGCTACTGATTCAATAGCGTCATGGGTCACACTGGAAGCCATCATGGTCACTCTCCGTTGGCGTTGAAGCCGGTTTCGCCAGGGCCGGGCACGGCCGGACCGTTGCCAAAGATCAGCGCTTGCGGGTTGTCATCGACGGCATTCACGGTGCGCCGCAGCTGGCGCATGGTGCGCGCCGTTTCGTCGGCCACCTCGCCCAGCTTGGGCAGCGTGGCCGCGCTGAAGGTTTCCACCCCGGCGGCCAGCGCCTCGCCGCCGTCCTTGAGCCGGTCGAGCGGGCCGCCTTTTTCATTCAGCCGACGCGCGGTGAGGCCGACTTCATCGGTCACGCTCTTGACCGAGCGCAGGGCGGCCTGCGCATCCTTGGACAGCGCGGGCAGCGTCGCCACGGCCGGCTCCAGCGCCTTGGCCACGCGGTTGATGCTGCCGGCGGCCTCGGCCAGCTGCGTGACGGCGGTGTTGATCGCCGCTTCGTTCTGCGCCGACAGCAGCTGGTTGATGCGCCGGGTGGCCAGCTCGGCCTGGTCGAAGATCACCTCGCCCTGCTTGAGCAGCTTGTCGATGCCGCCCTGCTTGAGCGGAATGCGCGGCGGATCGTCGTCGTTGGGCACCAGCCGCTGGGTGGAGCCGCCGCCGTCGTCGTCGAGCTGGATGAAGCCCAGGCCGGTCACGCCCTGGGACGCCACGGTGGCAAAGGTGGAGCGCGTCACCGGCGCGGCCTCGTCGATGGACACGCGGATCAGCACATTGCCCTTGACCTTCTGGTCAAAGCCGATGCCTTCGACCTTGCCGACGGCCACGCCGCGGTACCGGACGGTGGCCTGCGGCTGCAGGCCCGAAACGGTCTCGGACGTGCTCATCTCGTACAGGTGGCGCTCGGTGTTGTCGCGCGTGAGCCAGAGCGCCAGCAATGCCAGCAGGGCGGTGACGATCACCACGAACGCGCCGGCAATCAGCGCATGGGCCTTGTTTTCCATGATGAAAAACCTTTCTAGATCGAAGGGGCGGTGGGAAGGTTCAGCAGCGCCATCGCCCGCTGCCCCCGTTCGCCCAGGAAAAAGTCGTGAATGAAGGGATGCTCGAACGCCACCACCTTGCGGGGCACGTCGTTGATGATGACTTTCTGCGACGCCAGCACGGCGATGCGCGTGCTGAGCTCAAAAATCGTGTCCAGGTCGTGCGTGACCATGACCACCGTCAGCCCCATGCCCCGGTGCAGCGAGCGCAGCAGCGCGCAGAAACTGTCCGAGCTGTCCGGGTCGAGCCCGGCCGTCGGCTCGTCGAGCAGCAGCAGCGGCGGGTCCATGATCAGCGCGCGGGCCAGCGCCACCCGCTTGATCATGCCGCCCGACAGGTCGCTCGGCATCTTGCCGGCCGCATCGGGGCTCAAGCCGACCATCTGCAGCTTGACCATGGCCGCCTCGCGGATCAGCTCGGCGGGCAGGCCGTTGAGTTCGCGAAGCGGAAACGCGATGTTCTCCAGCACGGTGAACGCCGAGAACAGCGCGCCCTGCTGGAACAGCATGCCGACCCGGCTGGCCGCGCCGCGCTTGCCCAGCTCGGCGGCCGGCTTGCCGAGCACGAGGATCTCGCCCTGCGCCGGCGTTTCCAGCCCCAGCATCTGGCGCAGCAGCACCGTCTTGCCGGTGCCCGAGCCGCCGACCAGCGACAGCACCTCGCCGCGCTCGACCGTCAGGTCAAGGTCCTTGTGCACCACGGTTTTCTTGTCGCCGTTCTGGAACACGGTCCAGAGCTTGCGGATGGCAACGACGGGTTCAGTCTCGGCCATCAAATGCCTACATTCCTGAAAAGCACCGCGAACAGCGCATCGACCAGGATGACGACGGTGATCGACGTGACCACCGACGCCGTCGTGCCCTGCCCCAGGCTTTCGGTGTTGGGCTTGACGCGCAGGCCATAGTGGCAGCCCACCAGCGCGATCAGCAGGCCAAAGACGACCGACTTGGCCGTGGCCAGCGTCAGGTTGGCCACGCTCACGGCCGCCGGCAGCGAGTTGAAGAAATACGACGGCGTCACGCCCATCGAAACGTCGGCCGCCAGCATGCCGCCGAGCAGGGCGGCAATCGTGGTCCAGACGCTGATCAGCGGCATCACCACCGCCAGCGCAATGGCCCGCGGCATCACCAGCCGGAAGCCCCGCGCAATGCCCATGACGCGCATCGCATCGAGTTCTTCGGTCACCCGCATCACGCCGATCTGCGCGGTGATGGCCGAGCCGCTGCGCCCGGCGATCAGGATGGCCGCGAGCACCGGCCCGAGTTCGCGGATCAGCGAAATGCCCAAAATGTTGACGATGAAGGCATCGGCGCCGAACTGGCGCAGCTGCTGCGAAATCAGGTAGGCCAGCACCACGCCGATCAAAAAGCCCACCAGCGCCGTGATCGGCAGCGCCGTCGCGCCGAAATGGTAGAGATGGCCCGACAGGTCGCGCCACGGACCCTGCTGCGGACGGCGCAGCAGCCGCACGATGTCGAGCAGCAGCTGGCCCAGCAGGCGCAGCATCCCTTTGGCATGGTCGAGCAGGCCGAGCAGCCGCCCGCCGAGCATCAGCAGCGGTTCGGACCAGGGCGAGCGGCGCGGCGCCGCGGGGGCGACGGTGAACTGCTCCACCGTCTCCAGCATCTCCCGCTGCCCAGGCGCCAGCTGCAGGTCGGCCGGCCAGCGGTGGCGCCATGCCCGCCACACCACCTGCGCGCCCAGGTAGTCGAGCTTTTCAATGTCGGCCAGGCGCCACTGGACTCGCGTGGCCGCGCCTGGCAGGGGGCCGGATTCATGGCTGCGCAGGCTGTCGAACTGTGCGCCCAGCGCGGCCCAGGCGGGCGCCAGCGTCAGCCTGGCGGCGGTCCAGCTTCCCAGCAGGCGCACGACCCGGCCTTCAGGCAGGTCCTGAACTTCAAGGCGCGGCAATGAGTCGTCAAGGGGCATGCGGGATCAAGGTGGAAAAACACCCGAAGGCAAGGGCGATTCAACGCAAAGCCAGCATGGTAACTGCTGAGAATGAAGAACCCCGGCGCCCGGTCGGGATTGGCCATGGTCCTACACGGGTTGGCGCCCGGCGGTCCGGCCGGCCAGCCTGGGGCAGCGGGCAGGCAGCGGGGTAATCCCCGTCACGCAGCACGGCCGGGTTTTGCCACAATGCAGGTCGAGCCCACCGGAACCCTATTTCATGCACGACCAGAACCTGACTTTCGACTACATCATCATCGGCGCGGGCACGGCCGGTTGCCTGCTGGCCAACCGCCTGAGCGCCGACGCGAGCAAACGCGTGCTGCTGATCGAGGCTGGGCGTAAGGACGACTACCACTGGATCCACATTCCCGTCGGCTACCTGTACTGCATTGGCAATCCGCGCACGGACTGGCTTTACAACACCGAGCCCGACGCCGGCCTCAATGGGCGCACGCTGCGCTATCCGCGGGGCAAGACGCTGGGC
>JAQGMN010000172.1 GCA_028292345.1 Polaromonas sp.
TCAATGCGTGATGACCACCAGCACGCTGCAGGGCGACTGCTCGATCAAGGCCTTGGAGACAGAGCCCCGCCACCAGCGGGCGGCCCAGCCTTCCAGATGCTTGTGGCCGACCACGATCAGGTCCGCCTTGATTTGGCGGGCACAGTGGGTGATTTCACTCACGGCATCCCCGGTGACGACCTGTCCGCTGGCCTTCAGGCCGGCATCGCCCAGCTTGCGCAGGCCCGTGTCAAGAATGGCCTGGTAGCGCGCCTTCTCGCTTTCCTGCAGCGTTTCGTCGTAAATGCTGCCTTCCAGCCCGAGGTTGTTCAGCGGCAGCGGCATGACGGCAATGAGCCTGAGTTCCGAGCCGCTCCACTGCGCAATTTCATGGCAGTCGAGCAAGGCCTGCTGCCCGGGAGCAGAGCCGTCATAAGCCAGCAGAATTCGTTGGTACATGGAAAGTTCCTGAAGGATGCGAGCCGTTAGTCAAGCGTGAAACCGATTTTCAGGGAAACCTGCCAGTGCGCCACCTTGCCGCCCTCCACATGGCCCCGGGTTTCGGTGATGTTGAACCACTGGATATTGCGCACCGTCTCATGCGCCTTGGCAATGGCGGTGCTCACTGCCTCTTCAATGCTGACGCTGGACGAGCCGGT
The DNA here is from genome assembly GCA_028292345.1 of Polaromonas sp. Lineage (GTDB taxonomy): Bacteria > Pseudomonadota > Gammaproteobacteria > Burkholderiales > Burkholderiaceae_C > Polaromonas. Next base: position 639 of record JAQGMN010000172.1, read on the forward strand.
CAGTTCCAGCTGCTTGTAGACATGGTTGCTCATGGCAGGGCTCCTTCAAGGGTTGATCGGCAAGGTGCCGTTTCATCTTACGCGCCCGGGATTGAAACGCCAAAGGGCAAAGCCAACAGATACTATGCTTTCAACCTTTGGGGAAGCAGGCAGCCCGGCCGCCTGCGGCGCCGGCATCCGCATGGCTCCAGCCGAACGCTGGCCTCGGCCCGAAGCAGCCGGGCATGTTCAAGGACGTGCCCGGCTGATGAACCCCACATCATTTCCAGGAGTTTCATGCGCATGTCCGACAAAATCCCCTTGCTGGTGCTCAACTCGCATTCGAGCGAACACCGGTCGGTGCTGTCCGAACTTTACGACCTCACCTACGCGCCGACCGAAGGCGAACGCGCCGCAGCCATTGCCCTGCACGACCCGAAGTTTCGGGCCGTCCTCACCATTGGCGTTTTGGGCCTGACGGCCCGGGAAATTGCCGCCATGCCGGCACTCGAACTCATCTGCTGCATGGGCGCCGGCTATGAGCTGGTCGATCTGGACGCTGCGCGGGCACGCGGCATCGCCGTGGCCAATGGCCAGGGCACCAACGACGACTGCGTGGCCGACCATGCGTTCGGGCTGGTCATCGCGGCCATGCGCAACTTCCGGCAGCTCGACCGCCTGTGCCGCGAAGGCGTGTGGCGCCTGGCGATTCCCCAGCCGCCCAACGTCTCGGGCAAGCGCATCGGCATCCTGGGCCTGGGCACCATCGGGCAGAAGATCGCCCGGCGCGCAGCCGCCTTCGACATGTCCGTCGGCTACCACAACCGCAGCCCCAAGGCAGGCGTCGCGCACCGCTACTTCGACAGCCTGAAGGGATTGGCCCAGTGGTGCGATGTGCTGGTCTGCGCTGCCCCGGGCGGTGAAGCCACCCGCCATATCGTCAATGCCGAAGTGCTCGATGCGCTGGGCCCGCAAGGCTTCCTGGTGAACATTGGCCGGGGCAGCGTGGTCGATACCGGGGCGCTGGCCACGGCCCTGCGCGATGGCCGGATTGCCGGCGCCGGCCTGGACGTCTACGAAAGCGAGCCGGACCGTCCCGAGGCGCTCATCGGGCTGGACAACCTGATCCTCACGCCCCACCTGGCGGGCTGGTCCCCCGAAGCAACGCAAGCGTCCTTCGACCGTTTTTTGGCCAACGCCGAGGGCCATTTTTCAGGGCGCGGGGTGGTCAGCCCCATTTGAGCGGCCGCCTGTGGCCCTGCCCGCCTGCCCTCAATCCAAGGCATCAGCGGGATGCCTTGGAGGCATGGGCAGGCGCCCTGTTCCGGCATGGCAGATGCGTTATGCTTTTCGTTGCAACTTTTCTGGACCTGGCGAACTGCGCCGCCCGAAAACTGTGCTTTTGCCGATTCCCGGCCAAGCTTCTTCAACCTCAGGAAATACGCGATGAAGCCCATGGGGCAACTTCTTGCGGCCAGTGCCTTGCTGCTCTGCCTGGCCGCGCATGCCGGAAAAGCCACGGTCGCGGCGGCATCGGACCTCAAGTTCGCCATGGAAGAAGTGGCGGCACGCTTCGAGAAGGCAACCGGCCACCAGCTGGTGCTCGTGTTCGGCTCGTCGGGCCACTTCAAGGCCCAGATCCTGCAGGGCGCGCCATTCCACCTGTTCATGTCGGCGGATGAGAATTTTGTCCACGAACTGGCTGACGCCGGCAAAACGCAGGACCGGGGCCGTGCCTACGCGCTGGGCCGCATCGGCATCTTGGTGCCGCCCGGCTCGCCGCTCAAGGCCGACGGCGAACTGAAGGACCTGGCCGCCGCGCTCAAGGACGGCCGGCTGCAGAAATTTGCCATTGCCAACCCCGAGCACGCGCCTTATGGGGCGCGCGCCCGGGAAGCGCTGCAGCACGCCGGGCTGTGGGAGGGCCTGCAGGGCAAGCTCGTGCTGGGTGAAAACATTTCGCAAGCGGCCCAGTTCGCGACGTCGGGCTCGACCCAGGGTGGAATCATTGCGCTGTCGCTGGCGCGCGCTCCGGCGATTTCCAGGCTCGGCGCTTTCCAGCTCATCCCCGAGCGCTGGCACCAGCCGCTCAGGCAGCGCATGGTGCTGCTCAAGGGAGCGCCGCCAGAAGCCGAAGCCTTCTACGCCTACATCTCCACCCCGGCAGCCCGGGAGATCATGGCGCGCCATGGCTTTGCCATGCCGGCGCGCTGAGCGCGGCAAGGCCGGATGATGGACTGGCAGGCCCTGACGCTCTCGCTTGAACTGGCGGCGGTCACGCTGCTGGTGCTCCTGCCGGCCGGGCTGCTGCTGGGCCGCTGGCTGGCCTACACGCGTTTTCCGGGCAAGGCATGGATCGAGGCGCTGGTGGTGCTGCCGCTGGTTCTGCCGCCGACCGTTCTGGGCTACTACCTGCTGGTGTCGCTGGGCGGCGCGTCGCCCATCGGCCGATGGCTGGCGGACACCGTGGGTATCAGCCTGACCTTCAACTTCATGGGCCTGCTGGTGGCGTCCGTTGTGTTCAACATTCCGTTCCTGGTGCAGCCGGTCCAGCGGGCCTTCGAAGCCATTCCGCGGGATTTGGCGGAAGCGGCAGCGGTCAGCGGCCTGAACGGCTGGCAGTCCTTCTGGCGCGTCGAGTTGCCGCTGGCCTGGCCCGGCGTGCTCTCGGCGATGGTGCTGACCTTTGTGCATACGCTGGGCGAGTTCGGCGTGGTGCTGATGGTCGGCGGCAGCATTCCTGGCGAAACCCGAACCATTGCCGTCTCCATCTACGACCGGGTGCAGTCCTTCGATCTCGCGGGCGCGAACCAGATGGCCTTGCTGCTGGTGGTATTTTCCCTGGCGGCGGTGGGCGCCTCGTTTTTCGCGTCGGCGCGGCTGTCGATACGGCGATGAGCAGCGCGGCCCGGGCACTTGACGTCGAAGTCGAGCAAACGCTTCCGATGCCGCTGAGCGGCAGTCTGCATTGCGGACCCGGGGAACTGCTGGCGCTGGTGGGCCCTTCGGGTGCGGGCAAGACATCGCTGGTGCGCATGCTGGCAGGACTCATGCGGCCGGAACGCGGCCGCATCGTGGTGGGCGGCGAGGTGTGGTGCGACACGGCGCGGGGCGTGCACCTGTCGCCGCAGCGCCGCCACGTCGGCCTGGTGTTCCAGAGCTATGCGCTGATGCCCCACCTGAACGCCATCGCCAACGTCTCCCTGCCGCTGCTGCACCTGCCCCCTGGCGCGCGCCAGGCGCAGGCGCGTCACTGGCTGGACCATGTGGGCCTGAGCCGCGACCAGCAGATGCGCCGGCCGGCGGGCCTGTCGGGTGGCCAGCAGCAGCGCGTGGCCATCGCCCGGGCGCTGGCGCGCGAGCCCCGGCTGATGCTGCTCGACGAGCCGTTTTCCGCCGTGGACCAGATGAGCCGCCAGGGCCTGTACCGGCTGCTGGCGGACCTGCGCCGCGAACTCTTCATTCCCATCGTTCTGGTGACGCATGACCTGAACGAAGCACGCATGCTGGCCGACCGCCTGGTGGTGATGGATGCGGGCCAGGTGCTCCAGCAAGGCTCGCCGGCCAGCATCCACCACGCACCGCGCAACGCCCGGGTCGCCGACCTGGTGGGCATTCACAACCGCTTCACGGGGCAATGGATGGGTCCTGCCGAGGCACCCGGCCGGGGGCTGCTGCGCTGGACGGGAGAAGGCGGCGCATCCTGGCAGGCGCCCGTGCTCCAGGTGCGCGACAAAGGCAGGCTCCTGGTAGGTCAATCGGTCAACTGGGTGATCCCGAGCGACGCCATTGCGCTGCTCGGGCCAGGGGCGCCAGGGCAGCCCGGCGATTTCAGCGCGGAAGTGGTGGAAGCCCGCCATCTGGGCGAAATCACGCTGGTCACCCTGGCGCTGTCCGCCATCCCCGGCGCGCGCCTGCTGCTGACGATCTCCGGCGTGCAGCGCCAAAGCCTGGCCGTGGGCACGCCTGTCCATGTCCGCCTGGACCTGGACCTGGTGCATGTGATGCCGGTGCGGTCGCCGTGACCAGAAACAAAAACGCCAACCGGGTCGGTTGGCGTGATGGCAAGGAAACGCAAGGGTTTGCGGGTGTCTGAAATGGTGCGGCTGGCGGGGATCGAACCCACGACCCTTGGCTTCGGAGGCCAATAACAACCAAATATTCCGACGTTGACCAAAGTTGCTTTCCCTTAAGAATCAACATCTTAGCGCATACCTCAACTGTGCAGAGTAGATCGAAGTTGATTGATATACTGCCATTTTGCTTACATAGGCGCTTACATGGCACGGATCAACTTCACCTCACAACGAATCTCAGCCTACCAATGCGAAGACGGCAAAGGCCAGTCTTTCCTATGGGACACAGTTTCCCCGTGCCTCGCCTTACGTGCCACAGCTAACGGGAGCAAGGCATACACATTTCAAACAAACCTGCACAGCAAAACCCTACGAATCACGATAGGTAAGCCGCCAGAATGGACAATTTCCCTAGGGCCTGTTAACGCTATCGAAGCGCCTCTGCAATAAGCGCGACAGTAATAAAAGTAGCAAACATCACATCAAGTTTGTCATA
>JAQGMN010000431.1 GCA_028292345.1 Polaromonas sp.
GAGTCGATGCTGCGCCAGATGGTCGGCGCCAAGCTGCTGAAGATTTTTGACGAGCCAGACGATGACGAACAACAGCAGGCTGCTGCAATGCCGCCGCTTGAATCCTTGCCGCCCGATGCCCTGAACCAGCCCACGCCTGAACCCGTGGCACCGTCCGAACATTTCCCGGACGCCAGCCTTCCGGAACCCCAGGGAACCGAACACCCCAGCCAGCCCGAGCTTGCCGACAGCTCAGGCGCCAGCCAAACCGACGACCATGCCCACTCTCATTTGCGACTGCAACCAGACCATGCCCCTTCAGCCCCGATCGCTGGGCACGGCACTTGACGAAAACCTGACGCTGCATTCGACGCTGTGCCGGCGCGAAGCGGGCGCGTTCCAGAAGGCCATCCAGTCCGGCGACGATGTCATCGTCGCCTGCACGCAGGAAACGCGGCTTTTTGCCGAACTCGCGCAGCAGACCGAAGGCGCCACCTCCGTCATCAAGTTCGTCAACATCCGGGAAACCGGCGGCTGGAGCAAGGACGCGGCGCACGCCAGCCCGAAGATCGCCGCCTTGCTGGCGCTGGCCCATCTGCCCGACGCCGAACCGGTGCCGACGGTGACCTACAAGAGCGCCGGCCGGCTGCTGATCATCGGGCCGCTCAATGCGGCCGAGCGCGCCGCCGAACTCGTCTCGGATGCGCTCGACGTCACCATTTTCAGCCTCGGCGCAGGCAGCGATGGCGGGCTGCAGGAGCGCCGCTACCCGATGCTGGCCGGAACCCTCGGGCAGCTCACCGGCTGGCTGGGCGCCTTCGAGCTGAACTGGACGCGCAGCAACCCCATCGACCTGGACCTGTGCACCCGCTGCAACGCCTGCCTGTCGGCCTGCCCGGAAGGCGCCATCGGCTTCGACTACCAGATCGACGCCAGCCTGTGCCAGTCCCACCGGACGTGCGTGAAGGCGTGCGGCGTCGCCGGCGCCATCGATTTCAGCCGCGAGCCCGAAGCGCTGAGTGAAAAATTCGACCTGGTGCTCGACCTGCGAAGTGCGCCGGCCTTCACCCAGCATGCGCTGCCGCAGGGCTATTTCCGCTGGGACGGCCAGGACAGCCGCACGCTGCTGCAGTTGCGCTCGCTGGTGGGCGAGTTTGAAAAGCCCAAGTTCTTCAACTACAGGCAAAAGCTCTGCGCCCACAGCCGCAACAACACCGTCGGCTGCAGCGCGTGCATCGACGTGTGTTCGGCCTCGGCCATCAGCAGCGAGAAAAATCGCCAGCAAATCAAGGTCAACCCCAACCTGTGCGTCGGCTGCGGCGCCTGCACCACGGTCTGCCCGACCGGCGCCATCTCGTATGCCTATCCGCGCCCCGCCGAGCAGGGCGCCAAAATAAAAACGCTGCTCGCCACCTACGCCAAGGCCGGCGGCAAGCATGCCGCGCTGCTGCTGCACAGCCAGGAAGCCGGCACCCGCCTGCTGGGCGATCTGGGCCGCATGGCCCGGCTTGACCCGGCAATCCGAGGCGTGCCGGCGCGGGTGCTGCCGCTGGGCCTTTTTCATACGGCCTCCAGCGGCCTGGACTTGTGGCTCTCCAGCATGGCTTATGGCGCGTCGCAGGTCTGGGTGCTGATGACGGCCGAAGAGGCGCCGCAGTACCGCGAGGCCATTCGCGAGCAGATGGATGTGGCGCAGGCGATCCTGACGGGGCTCGGCTACCAGGGCGAACACTTCCGTATTTTTGAGGCGAAGGATGCGCGCGACCTGGCCGGTCTTGACGCGTTGTTGCAGGCTGCGCCCGCGCAGGGCGTGGCGCAGGCGGCCGGCTTTGCGGTGCAGGCGGACAAGCGCGCCACGCTGGAGCTGGCGCTGGACCACCTGATGCTGCAGTCGTCCGTGCAGGCAGAGGTGATTGCGCTGCCCGCCGCCGGATCGCCGCTGGGCGCGCTGGCCATCGACAAGAACGCCTGCACCCTGTGCCTGAGCTGCGTCAGCGCCTGCCCGGCCAGCGCCCTGCAGGACAATGCCGAACGCCCGCAGCTCAAATTCATTGAAAAGAACTGCGTGCAGTGCGGCCTGTGCGTCAAGACCTGCCCGGAAAACGCACTGGCGCTGGTGCCCCAGCTCAGGCTCACGCCGCAGCGCCGGGAAGCCGTGGTGCTCAACGAGATGCAGCCCTATGCCTGCATCCGCTGCAGCAAGCCGTTCGGCACGCTCAAGGCGATTGAATCCATGCTGGGCAAGCTGGCCGGCCACGCCATGTTCCAGGGGGCGGCGGCGGACCGCCTGAAGATGTGCAGCGACTGCCGCGTGATCGACATCTACTCGGCCGACAACGAAGTCAAGATCGGCGACATCCGCTAACCCCAGTTCACAGGCAAAAAACCATGCAAGCCCAACTCACCGCCTCCACTCTGGATGAGGAAACCGCGCGCGCCGAGGTCTACGGACTGCTCGCCGCGCTGCTCTATGCGCCGCCCGGCGCCGACCTGTACGACAGGCTGCGCGTGGCCGTGACCGAAGCGCCGGCTGCCGGCGCGCTGCTGGAAAGCCCGTGGGCCGAACTGGTCGCCATTGCGCGCGAACTGCCGCTGGCCGACACCCGCGGTGAATACGACGCGCTGTTCGGCGGCGTCGGCAAGCCCGAGGTCTACCTGTTCGGCTCGCACTACCTCAGCGGCTTTCTCAACGAAAAACCGCTGGCAGCATTGCGCACCGACCTGGCGGTGCTTGGCCTGGCGCGTGACGGCGCCATGCTTGACACCGAAGACCATGCGGCGTATCTGTGCGAAGTCATGCGTTACCTGATCGCCGGCGACGATGTGGAGGTGGCCAACCTGACGCGCCAGCGCGAGTTTTTCTCGCGCCATGTGCAGCCCTGGTTTCCCCTGATGTGCGAGGCGGTCATGCGGCATCCCAAGGCGCGTTTCTACCGTACACTTTGCGGCTTCGCGCAAGCCTTCATCAGCGTTGAAATGCAAGGTTTTGACATGCTGGAGTGAAGCATTCCTGAAATGCAGACCTGGCTGGAATTTTTGCCTGGCCACGGCTTCAGTTCCCTGGCCGCGCAGTAAAAATCTTTGGATGGTCTATGGTTTTCCCTTGGTTTTAGGGCTGTATGTCCCTGAACCATTGTGGTGCACCCCTGTCTAAAGTAGAGTTATGCAAGCCGTTACATACCGTCAAAAAATCATGGAGCAAAAAATGCAGGACAGCCAGCCCAAACCGTCGCGCCGGGGCTTTTTCTTTGGTGCCGCCGCCACCGGCGCCGCCGCCGCCGCCGTGATGGCGCTGCCGCGCGTGCAGGTTGCCGAGGTCGCCGTTGCAGTGCCCAGGCCGGCGCCTGAAAAAGGCGGCGGCTACAGCGCCTCGGCGCATGTCGAGCGCTATTACAAAACCGCCCGCGTCTGATTCCACTCTCCGGTCCGCTTCTCGCTACCCGATCTTCAATCCTCACGGAGAGCTTCATGCTGCTCACGAAAAAATCTTCCAGCCTTACCGGCCTGACTGCGCAGCGTGCGGGCTCCCCGCGCTTTGTCCAAAGCCTGTCGCGCGGCCTGTCCCATGCCCTGCCCACCATGGACCGGCGCTCATTCCTGCGCCGCTCCGGGCTCGGCGTGGGCGTAGGACTGGCGGCGACCCAGCTCTCCCTGGTCAAGAAAGCCAGCGCAGCGGCGCCCGGCGAAGCCGGCGGCACTTCCAAAATCGAAGTCAAGCGCACCATCTGCTCGCACTGCTCGGTCGGCTGCGCGGTCGATGCCGTCGTTGAAAACGGCGTCTGGGTGCGCCAGGAACCGGTGTTCGATTCGCCCATCAACCTGGGCGCGCATTGCGCCAAGGGCGCCGCGCTGCGCGAGCACGGCCACGGCGAGTACCGCCTGCGCTACCCGATGAAGCTGGTGGGCGGCAAGTACGAGCGCATCACCTGGGACACGGCGCTGAACGAAATCAGCGAGCGCATGCTGGCGCTGCGCAAGGAAAGCGGCCCGGATTCGCTCTACGTGATCGGTTCGTCCAAGCACAACAACGAGCAGGCGTATCTGCTGCGCAAGTGGATGAGCTTCTGGGGCAGCAACAACTGCGACCACCAGGCGCGCATCTGCCACTCGACCACGGTGGCCGGCGTGGCCAACACCTGGGGCTACGGCGCCATGACCAATTCGTACAACGACATGCAGAACAGCAAGTGCGCGTTGTACATTGGCTCGAACGCCGCCGAGGCCCATCCGGTCAGCATGCTGCACATGCTGCATTCCAAGGAAAAGGGCTGCAAGATGATCGTGGTCGATCCGCGCTTCACGCGGACCGCCGCCAAGGCCGACGAGTACATCCGCATTCGCTCCGGCTCGGACATTCCCTTCCTGTTCGGCATCCTTCATCACATCTTCAAGAACGGCTGGGAAGACACCCGGTACATCAACGACCGTGTCTACGGCATGGACCAGATCAAGCAGGAAGTGCTGGCCAAATGGACGCCCGACAAGGTGGAGGAGGCTTGCGGCGTCCCCGAAGCGCAGGTGTTCAAGGCCGCCCAGATGATGGCCATGAACCGGCCCTCGACCATCGTGTGGTGCATGGGCCAGACCCAGCACACCACCGGCAATGCCATCGTCCGCGCTTCGTGCATCGTGCAGCTGGCACTGGGCAACGTCGGCAAGTCCGGCGGCGGCACCAACATTTTCCGGGGCCACGACAACGTGCAGGGCGCCACCGACGTCGGCCCCAACCCCGACTCGCTGCCCGGCTACTACGGGCTGGCCGAAGGCTCGTGGAAGCATTTCGCCAAGGTGTGGGGCGTGGACTTCGACTGGATCAAGGCCAAGTACGCCTCGCCCGCCATGATGGGCAAGCCCGGCATCACCGTTTCGCGCTGGATCGACGGCGTGCTGGAGAAAAACGAATTCATCGACCAGGACTCCAACCTGCGCGGCGTCTTCTACTGGGGCCACGCGCCCAACTCGCAGACCCGGGGCCTGGAGATGAAGCGGGCGATGGACAAGCTCGACCTGCTGGTCGTGGTGGACCCGTACCCGTCGGCCACGGCCGCCATGGCGGCCATGCCGGGCAAGGCCGAGGACCTGAATCCGAACCGCGCGGTCTACCTCTTGCCAGCGGCGACGCAGTTCGAGACCAGCGGCTCCTGCACCGCATCGAACCGCTCGCTGCAGTGGCGCGAAAAAGTCATCGAGCCGCTGTGGGAAAGCCGCAGCGACCACATGATCATGCAGCAGTTCGCCGACCGGCTGGGCTTTGGCAAGGAGCTGAGCAAGAACTTCAAGATGCAGCAGGTCAAGGGCATGGACGAGCCCATGCC
>JAQGMN010000436.1 GCA_028292345.1 Polaromonas sp.
GACATCTCGGCGCAGGTGCGCAGCACCATGGATGAAATTTCAAAGAACATGCCCGAGGGCGTGGAATACCGCATCGCCTACGACCCGACGCAGTTCGTGCGCGCCTCGATCGAGTCGGTGGTCCACACGCTGCTCGAAGCGGTGGCGCTGGTGGTGCTGGTGGTGATCTTGTTCCTGCAGACCTGGCGCGCCTCGATCATTCCGCTGCTGGCCGTTCCGGTATCGGTGGTCGGCACCTTTGCCGTGCTGCATTTGCTGGGTTTTTCCATCAATGCGCTGAGCCTGTTCGGCCTGGTGCTGGCCATCGGCATCGTCGTCGATGACGCCATCGTCGTGGTCGAGAACGTCGAGCGCAACATCGAGGCCGGCTTGAGCCCGCGCGACGCCACCTACCGCGCCATGCGCGAGGTGTCCGGGCCGATCATCGCGATTGCGCTGGTGCTGGTCGCCGTGTTCGTGCCGCTGGCCTTCATCAGCGGCCTGACGGGGCAGTTCTACAAGCAGTTCGCCGTCACGATTGCCATCTCGACCGTGATCTCGGCGATCAACTCGCTGACGCTGTCGCCCGCGCTGGCCGCCTTGCTGCTGAAAAGCCACGACGCGCCCAAGGACGCGCTGACGCGCGGCATGGACAAGGCGTTTGGCTGGCTGTTCCGGGGCTTCAACCGGATGTTCCATCGCGGCTCCGAAGCCTACAGCGGCGGCGTCAAGCGCGTCATCGGCCGCAGGGCGCTGATGCTGGTGATCTACCTGGCGCTGGTGGCGGTGACCTTTGGCCTGTTCAAGTCGGTGCCCGGCGGCTTCGTGCCGGCGCAGGACAAGCAGTACCTGATCGGCTTTGCCCAGCTGCCCGACGGCGCCACGCTCGACCGCACCGAGGACGTGATCACCCGCATGGGCGAGATCATGAAAAAGAACCCGAATGTCGAGGACGCGCTGGCCTTTCCGGGGCTGTCGATCAACGGCTTCACGAACAGCTCGAACTCGGGCATCGTGTTTGCCACGCTGAAACCCTTCGACCAGCGCAAGGGCGCCGACCAGAGCGGCGGCGCGGTCGCCGGCCAGCTGAACCAGGCCTTCGGCGGCATCCAGGACGCCTTCATCGTGATGTTCCCGCCGCCACCGGTGGCAGGCCTGGGCACCACCGGCGGCTTCAAGCTGCAGCTCGAAGACCGGGGCTCGGTCGGCTACGAGGGCATGGACGCGGCGGTCAAGGCCTTCATGGCCAAGGCGAGCCAGGCGCCCGAACTCGCCGGCATGTTCACCAGCTGGCAGGTCAACGTGCCGCAATTGTTCGCCGACATCGACCGCACCAAGGCGCGCCAGCTCGGCGTGCCGGTGACCGACATCTTCGACACCATGCAGATCTACCTGGGCAGCCTGTATGCCAACGATTTCAACAAGTTCGGCCGCACCTACAGCGTGCGGGTGCAGGCCGACGCGCCGTACCGGGCGCGGGCCGAGGACGTGGGCCTCCTGAAGGTGCGCTCGACCTCGGGCGAGATGGTGCCGCTGTCGGCGCTGATGAAGGTGAGTTCGACCTTCGGCCCCGAGCGCGCCATGCGCTACAACGGCTACCTGGCGGCCGACATCAACGGCGGCCCGGCGCCCGGCTACTCGTCGGGCCAGGCGCAGGACGCCATCAAGCGCATTGCCGCTGAAACCCTGCCCAAGGGCGTGAGCTATGAGTGGACCGAACTGACCTACCAGGAAATCCTGGCCGGCAATTCCGCCCTGCTGGTGTTCCCGCTGGCGCTGCTGCTGGTGTTCCTGGTGCTGGCCGCGCAGTACGAAAGCCTGACCTTGCCGATCGCCATCATTTTGATCGTGCCCATGGGCCTGCTGGCCGCGATGTTCGGCGTCAAGGTCACGGGCGGCGACAACAACATCTTCACCCAGATCGGGCTGATCGTGCTGGTCGGGCTGTCGGCGAAAAACGCGATTTTGATCGTCGAGTTTGCGCGTGAGCTGGAGTTTGCCGGGCGCACGCCGATCCAGGCGGCGATCGAGGCCAGCCGGCTGCGTTTGCGGCCTATCCTGATGACTTCGCTGGCCTTCATCATGGGCGTGCTGCCGCTGGTGCTGTCCAGCGGCGCCGGCGCCGAGATGCGGCGCGCCATGGGCATCGCGGTGTTCTCGGGAATGATCGGCGTGACCGCCTTCGGCCTGTTCCTGACGCCGGTGTTCTACGTCGTGCTGCGCCGCCTGGCCGGCAACCGGCCGCTCAAGCTGCATGGCGAGGTGCCGCACCTGGAAGCGCCCGCCGGCCTGCCTGCCATGGGCGGCGGCGGCTCCCTGCAGGCGCAACCTGCCGCGGCGCTGAAGCTGCACGAATAAGCGCGACTGAACCGAACCACCATTTTTTTCCAGGAGTTCACTGTGAACCGTTTATTTTCATCGGCCCCGGCGTTCTCGCTGCTGTTTGCCGGGCTGCTGCTGGCCGGCTGCGCGACCCCTACGCCGCTGGACCTGTCCAGCGTTGCGGCAACGCCCGCCGCTTTCAAGGAGCAAGCCAGTTCCGTCGCGGCGGCAACCCCGGCCTCGGGTAATGCCGTCGAGCAGGGCGCGTGGTGGGGCGTTTTTGCCGACCCGGTGCTCAACCAGCTGGTCGAGCAGGCCAGCCGCAGCAACAACAGCGTGCAGGTCGCGGCCGGGCGGCTGCTGCAGGCGCGGGCGATTGCGCGCCAGACCGATGCCAGCCGCGCGCCGCAAGTCGGCCTGGGCGCCGGCGCCACGCGGCAGACCAATGCCAGCACCGGCAATGTGCCCGCCACCCTGGTCAGCGCCGGCGCCAGCCTGTCGTACGAGGTCGACCTGTTCGGCAAGCTGGCGGGCGCGTCGAATGCCGCGTCGCTCGACGCCGCCTCGCGCGAGGCGCTGCTGCGCAGCACGCGCCTGCTGGTGCAGGCCGACGTGGCGCAAACCTATTTGAGCCTGCGGGCGCTGGACGCCGAGCGCGCGCTGGTCAACAGCACGCTGCAGGCCTACCGCAACACGCTGCGCCTGACCGAAGTGCGCTTCAGGGAAGGCGACGTGGCCGAACTCGACGTGGCCCGCGTGCGCAGCGAAGTCGCCTCCACCGAGTCCGATGCGCTGGCGCTGGACCGCCGCCGCGCCGAGCTGGAGCATGCGGTGGCCGTGCTGGTCGGCGAGGTCGCCTCGACCTTCCAGATCGCGCCGGTCGAATGGGCCACGGCGCTTCCCGTGATACCGGCCGGCGTGCCCAGCAGCGTGCTGGTGCGCCGGCCCGACATCGCCGCCGCGCAAACCACGCTGCAGGCGGCCCAGGCCCGGGTGGGCGTGGCCAGGGCGGCCTGGTTTCCCAGCATCGCGCTGACCGCGACCGGCGGCTATGCCGCGCCGGAAGTGGGCGACCTGTTCAAGCTGTCCATGCGCTCCTGGGGCATTGGCGCGCTGCTGTCGCTGCCGATTTTTGACGGCGGCCGGCGCGAGGCCGGCGTGCAGGGCGCGAACGCCGAACTCGACATCGCGCTGGCCAATTACCGCGAACAGATCCTGGTGGCTTTTCGCGACGTGGAAGACCAGCTGTCGGCCCTGCGGCTGCTGGCCGAGCAGTCCGAGGCCCAGTCGCGCTCGGTGGCGTCGAGCAGCCGCGCCACGCTGCTGTCCGATGCGCGCTACCGCAACGGCTTTGTCAGCCAGCTCGAACTGCTCGACGCCCAGCGCAGCGAGCTGCGCAACCGCCGCCAGGCGCTGCAGGTGAAGGCCGCGCAGTACCTGTCAACGGTCGGGCTGATCCGCGCATTGGGCGGCGGCTGGGCCTGAGAAGCATCGGGAATGCTATCTGATTAATAGCTGTCTGTGCCCGTTCTGCTTGCGCATAAGCCATTTTTTATCAAAAATCGTGACTGTGCGGCGTTCCCGGCTTCCTCCTTCCCCCTTTGGGGGAAGGCCGGGATGGGGGCTCTATGCAGCGCCCACCCAGGCCAGCAGTCCAGCCCCTGTTTCCAGGGCCAGCCATGGAATCCAGCAGCGGTTATCGTGCGGCCTCCGCTGGCCCCATCCCCGCCTTCCCCAGCGGGGGAAGGCGCAATGCAGATTCGGGAACTCGGGGGCCGGAGGCGTGCGGCAAGCCGATCATTTAGCAAGAAATGCCGCCTTTAGGGTTTTTTGCCGGGAAGGCGCCGGCCATCTGTTACAACACGGGGTCTTTTCTTTCTGACTGCCTTGCCCATGCCTACCTTCTTTTCAGTGACCGCCGTCACGCTTGCCGAACCAGCCGCCCCGGCCTCAACCCTAATTCAGTGGAAAGAAGCCGGTGTGGAACATTCGGCGCTCTGGCGTTCCGAGCGCGGCGCGGCGCCGCCCCGGCGCTTCGTCGAAGCCGACGACACCATGGCCGCCGACACCGCCTACCGCCTGGCCTGCGAAGGCACGGGGCTGCTGTGGCGCGGCGATTTCCAGAACGCCCGGCAGATGGTGCAGGCGCTGGCCCGGCGCATCGACAAGCCGCCCAAGGCATCGAAGCTGGCCCGCGTCGCGGTCAAGAAAGCCGCCGACAACGCCGCCTCGGGCGTGCCGGCCGGACAGGATTTCCACCTGCACCGCCAGGCCCAGTCGCAGCGCGCCCGCGTGCTGGGCATGGTGCTGATCGAGTTCGGCGCCGACTACAGCATCGAACTGCGCCGCGCGCCCGAAGCAAAACAGGCCTGCACCGAAGCCTGGGGCATTCCCGGCGAGAATGCCCGGCAGATGGTGCAGGCGCTGGCCCGGCGCAACGACAAGCCGCCCAAGGCCTCCAAGCTGGCGCGGGTCGCGCAAAAGAAAGCCGCCGACAACGCCGCCTCGGGCGTGCCGGCCGGACAGGATTTCCACCTGCACCGCCAGGCCCAGTCGCAGCGCGCCCGCGTGCTGGGCATGGTGCTGATCGAGTTCGGC
>JAQGMN010000189.1 GCA_028292345.1 Polaromonas sp.
AGGTGCTGGAAGTCGAGCCGCGTGTAGACCTGGGTGGTGGTGATGTTGGCATGGCCCAGCAGTTCCTGCACCGCGCGCAGGTCGCCGCTGGACTGCAGCACATGGCTGGCGAAGGAATGGCGCAGCATGTGCGGATGCACCGGCGTGGCCAGCCCGGCCTGCTGCGAGCGCTGCTTCAGGCGCACGCGGATATGCTGCGGCGTGAGCCGGGTGCCGCGCTGGCTGATGAACAGCGCCTCGCGGCCTTCCCCGCCGGGAACCGCCGAGGCGTCGCGGACCGCCAGCCAGGCCTGCAGCGCCGCGAGCGCCGCGCCGCCCACCGGCACGCTGCGACGCTTTTCGCCCTTGCCCAGCACATGCGCCTCCCCAGCCTCGCGGTCGATCCAGCCGCGCGCCTGGCCGCTGGCCTGGGCATCGAGCCCCACCAGCTCACCAATGCGCAGGCCGCAGCCATACAGCAGTTCGGTGATGCAGCGGTCGCGTGCTTCGATAAAGGCGTCAACATCGGTGGCATCGGCTTCAAAGCGGGCCAGCTGCACCGCCTCGTCGACGCTCAGCGCCTTGGGCAGCGGCTTGGCGACCTTGGGCGAGCGAACGTCCTGCACCGGGTTGCCGGGCACCAGGCCCTCGCGGCCCAGCCAGGTGTAAAAGCCGCGCCAGCCCGACAGGATCAAGGCGATGCCGCGCCCGCTGCGCCCGCCGGAATGCATCTGCGCCACCCAGCGCCGCAGATGCGTGTGCTTCACGTCCAGCAGCGCCACGCCGGCCTTGCGCGCCTGGGCCTGCAGCTTTTGCAGGTCGGCGGTGTACAGCTCGACGGTGCGGCTGGCGAGCCGCTTTTCCACCCGGACGTAGCCCAGGTAGCGGCTGACCAGCGGGTCCTGCGCTTCAGGCATGGTGTGCTGCGCAGGCGGCAATCGCGTCATCCGACGTGTTCGGCGTGTTCGGTCGGGCGCACGGCCACCGGCGCCTGCAGGCGCGACAGCGCCGCACCCGCGAGCTCGCCCAGCCGTTCGAGAAATTCGGTGCCCATGCCGCTGTGAAAGCGTTCGGGATCGGGCGAGGCGAGGACCAGCAGGCCGGACACCGGCGCGTCCAGGCCGGCGCGCAGCGGAATCATCGCCAGCGACTTGGCCTGCGCGGCCTCGGGCAGCCAAAGGGCGGCTTCAAAGCCGGTGTTGACGCCGCAATACGGCGCAGCCAGCGACGCCGCGAAACGCTGCGCCTCGTCGCTGACCTCCAGCGCAAAGCCTTCGCCGGCATGGGCATCGTCCACCCCCCAGAGCCTGATGGCGGCCTGCGCAATCTGGAACTCGGCGGCCAGGCCCTCGACGATGGCACCCGGCAGGTCGCGCGCCTGCGCCGTCTGCAGCAGCCGGCGCGTCCAGGACTGCATCCGGCCGGCAATCACGAGGTTGTCCTGCCCATGGCCGATCATCTCGGCCACGCGGGTTTCCAGGCCCTTGATCTTGTCCCGCAGGAGGCTGGCCTGGCGCTCGGGCAGGCTGACGACGCGGTCGCCATAGCCACTGGAGAGTTGCACCGACGCCAGCAGCCCGGCATGGCGTTCAAAAAAATCGGGCCGGGCAACCAGGAAATCGGCAATGTCGCTTTCGGTGAGCGGATGCAGGACAGGATTCAAGGCAGGGTTCATGGCGGTGTTGTCTCCATTTTTAAATCGGCGATCGGCCCTTGCGCAGGAAGGCCGGCGGGTCACAGCATATCGGGAATCTCGATCTCGGCTTCAAACACGGTGGTGGCCGGTCCGGTCATCATCACCGGCGCGTCGAGCGCGCCGCTCCATTCAACCGTGAGCGCGCCGCCGCGCGTCAGCACATCCACCCGCGCATCGAGCAGGCCCAGCCGGATGCCGGCCACCGCCGCCGCGCAGGCGCCGGTGCCGCAGGCCAGCGTCTCGCCGGCGCCGCGCTCGTACACCCGCAGCCGAATCTGGCCGCGACTGACGACCTGCATGAAGCCGGCGTTCACGCGCCTGGGAAAGGCCGCATGACGCTCGATCAGCGGGCCGGTCTGCGCGACCGGCGCGCTGTCCACATCGTCCACCAGTTGCACCGCATGGGGGTTGCCCATCGACACGACCGCTACCAAAACAGGAGCTGCCTGCGCAGGCGCGGCAAGCGCCAGAGGCCATTTTTGCCATGAACCGAAGGGCTCGGGCGCCAAGCCGGCGGGGTTGAACGGAATGCGCGCCGGCTCGAACACCGGCGCGCCCATGTTGACCGTCACCCGGCCGTCGGGCTGCAGGCGCGGCTCGATGATGCCGCCCAGCGTCTTGACCTTCACCGCGTCCTTGGCGGTCAAGCCCTGCTCGCGAACGAAGCGAACGAAGCAGCGCGCGCCGTTCCCGCATTGCTCGACCTCGCCGCCGTCGGCGTTGTGGATCACGTATTCAAAATCGATGCCTTCGCCCGGCGAGGGCCGCACCGTCAAAATCTGGTCGGCGCCGACGCCAAAGTGGCGGTCGGCCAGGAAGCGGTAGTGCGCGGGGCTCAGGCCCAGCGGGCTGCGGGTCTCGTCGAGCACCACGAAGTCGTTGCCCGCGCCCTGCATTTTGGTGAATCGGATTCGCATGGAGCGCATTATGGGCTGCTCCCTGCACATCGCAGCGCTGCGCAGCAGCGGTTCGTGGCAT
>JAQGMN010000224.1 GCA_028292345.1 Polaromonas sp.
GGACACCACACGGTATCTCACGCGCAGAAAATCCAGCCCCTGTAGAAAGAATCAAGACATGAGCAACACGCCTAAAGGCTGGGGAGGTGCCCGCAAAGGAGCAGGCCGCAAGCAAGGCACAAAGAACGCGCGCACCATTGCCGCGATGGAAGCCGCCCGACTGCTGCCGCGTGCCGATGACCCGAAACAATGGTTGCTGGCGCTGATGCGCGACCCCAGGCAGGATTTAAGGCACAGGGTAGAAGCCGCCCGCGCCCTGCTGCCCTACCTTCACGCAAGGCCCGGCTGATGAAAGCGCCAGCCTTTGCCGCCTGACAAGTCAGCCGCGTACGGCTTTGTTTTTCTGGTTGCCCTTCCTTCCACACGCGATTGATAGCACTTAACGTGACATACTTGCCGCTCTTTTATCTGTGATTCGCCCAGCCTTAACCCGCTGGGCTTTTTTTGTTGTGGAGCATTCTGCGCGCATGCGCGAGGCTATCTGCACTCAAGGCCCGGTTGATGCAAGTGCACGCCGATGGTGGTTGACAACCTTCACAAATGGCGAATTCACTTGAAAATTTAAAAATTCAGACGTAAGTTAATCCGATTGAAGTCTTGTTACCATTTGCATCATCAACACTATTGTTGTTTCAATTAACAGGAATCTAATGATTGCTTGCAGCTTCAAATTTTTTGCGTTGAGTCTTGCTTTAACCGTTGTTGGATGCGCGACAAGGCCAGAAAGCATCTCAGCGTCTTTCGTGTCTCATGAGAAATACATGGGACAGACTTGCCCGCAACTTACCGATAACATGGCGGACGCTAGGACAAAATTAACCGACTTTTCGAAGCAACAGGACAACAAAGCCAACCTTGATGCGGCTACTGTCTTTTTGGTGCTAATCCCTGCTAGCAAGTTGTCAGGCGACCATGCAGGCGATGTAGCCAAGTACAAGGGCGAGGTTGAAGCAATTGAAACAGCACAAATCAAAAGCAACTGCAAAAAAGTAGCAATGAACTGATTGCATACCTTGCGTTAAGCAAGACTGCGAAGAACCCGCCGCGTGCGGGTTTTCTTTCGTCTGGTGCAAGCTCTGCATTTGGGAAGGTTGCCTACAGATTGCCTACAAGTGACGGGCAAGAAAAAAGCCCACTATCTTATTGATAGCAGGCTTTCCTTATGTAGCTTGGTAGGGCGTGTCAGACTTGAACTGACGGCCAAAGGATTATGAGTCCTCTGCTCTAACCAACTGAGCTAACGCCCCTTCCACCGGCAGATTGTAGTGGCTCTATTTGCTGTGGCTGAGCGCCGTGCTGACCAGCTTGGAAGTGATGTCGACAATCTGGATCATCTTTTCGTAGGGCATGCGCATGGGGCCAATCACCCCCAGCGTTCCGACCACCTGGCCATCGACCTCGTAAGGCGCCGTGACCACCGACAGTTCCTGGTATGGAATCACCTGGCTTTCGCCGCCAATGTAGATGCGCACACCCTCGGCGCGGCTGGAGACATCGAGCAGGCGCATCAGTTGCGCCTTTTGCTCGAACAAGTCAAACAGCTTGCGAAGGCTGCCCAGGTCACCGGAAAAGTCACTGACCGCCAGCAAATTTCGCTCGCCGGAAACGACCACTTCGTCGCGCGACTCGATGGCTTCCGAACTCACCGTGACCGCCTCCTGCATCAGCGAGGCGATTTCTCCCCTGAGCGCTTCCACTTCATTCTTCAGCCGTTCGCGCACTTCCTCAATCGCCATGCCGGCATAGTGGGAATTGAGAAAATTCGACGCTTCGATCAATTGCGAGGCCGTGTAGTCGGTTTCGGTGAAGATGACGCGGTTCTGCACATCGCCGTCGGGCGACACGATGATCACCAGAAACCGCTTTTCAGACAGGCGCAAGAATTCGATATGCCGGAACACCGACGTCCGGCGCGGCGCCATCACCACCCCGACGAATTGCGACAGGCTCGACAGCATGTGCGCGGCATTGCTGATGACCTTGAGCGGCTGGTCCGGCGCAATGCGGGCCATCTGGCCGGCCACCGTCAGCGGGTCGCGCTGCGTGGTCAGCATGGTGTCGACAAACAGGCGGTAGCCCCGCGCCGTCGGGATGCGCCCGGCAGACGTGTGCGGGCTGACGATCAGGCCGAGGTCCTCCAGGTCGCTCATCACGTTGCGGATCGTGGCGGGTGACAATTCCAGCCCGGATGCCTTGGAAAGTGTGCGCGAGCCGACCGGCTGGCCGTCGGCAATATAGCGCTCAACCAGCGCTTTCAACAACAAACGGGCGCGACTATCAAGCATGAGGACATTCTACGAAGCTTGACCGGCGGGTTGTGATGTAATTTGGCGATGAAGTCGCAATTCCGCCATGTCGCACTGATCGGCAAGTACCAGGCCCAAGGCTCCCGTTCTGCCCTGGAGGACATTGCGCATTTCCTGGGCTCGCAGGGCTGCGACGTGGCGCTGGAGGAGGACACGGCGCGCAATACCGGCCTGACCCAGTTTCCGACGCTCGATGCGGCCGGCATCGGCGCGCAGTGCGACCTGGCCCTGGTGGTGGGTGGCGACGGCACCATGCTGGGCATCGGGCGGCTGCTGGCGCAGTTTGGCGTGCCGGTGGTCGGCATCAACCAGGGGCGGCTGGGCTTCATCACCGACATTGCCTTTGAAGATTACCAAAACACCCTGACGCCGATGCTGGGCGGAGAATTCGAGGAAGACCGCCGCTGGATGATGGAAGCCAAGGTCATGCGCGATGGCCGCTGCGTGTTCAGCGCCACGGCGATGAACGACGTGGTGGTCAACCGCGGCGCGACCTCCGGCATGGTCGAGCTGCGCGTCGAAGTCGATGGCCGATTTGTGGCCAACCAGCGGGCCGACGGCCTGATCATCGCGTCGCCCACCGGCTCCACGGCCTACGCACTTTCAGCGGGCGGTCCGTTGCTGCATCCTTCGATCGGCGGCTGGGTGCTGGTGCCGATTGCCCCGCATACCTTGTCAAATCGGCCTATCGTGCTTTCCGATACTGGAGAAGTTGCTATCGAACTGGTAGCAGGCCGGGACGCAAGTGCCAGCTTTGACATGCAGTCGCTGGCCAGCTTGCTGCATGGCGACCGGATCATCGTCAGGCGTTCGGAATTCCAGATGCGCTTTTTGCATCCCAAAGGCTGGAGCTACTTCGACACGCTGCGCAAGAAACTCCACTGGAACGAAGGCGTCGTGGCGTGAAGCGCTGCCACCCGGCGTTGATCTGCACCGAAATATGAGCCTTAAAAGCATTGCCCTGCGGGATTTCGTGATCGTGCGCGAACTCGATCTTGACCTGATGGACGGATTCACGGCGCTGACCGGCGAAACCGGCGCGGGCAAGTCGATCCTGGTGGGCGCCCTGCAACTGGTGCTGGGCGCACGCTCCGACGCGGGCGTGGTGCGCGAGGGGGCCGCGCGCTGCGAGATCAGCGCCGAATTCGACAGCCCTGCCCGGCTGGCGCCGTGGCTGGAGCACGCCGGCCTGGAGCCTGGCGACACGCTGCTGCTGCGCCGCACGGTGGACGCGCAGGGCAAGAGCCGGGCATGGATCAATGGCAGCGCGGTCACGGTCACCCAGCTCAAGGACATCGGCAGCCAGCTGGTGGACATCCATGGCCAGCATGCCTGGCAAAGCCTCACGCGCCCGGACGCCGTTCGCGGCCTGCTGGACTCGTATGCGGGGGTTTCGACCGAATTGCTCTCCCTGCGATGGCAGGAATGGCGCACGGCGCAAAAAAACCTGGCTCAGGCGAAAGAGGCCCAGGACAGTCTGGAGCGTGACCGCGAACGGCTGGCCTGGCAGATTGGGGAATTGGCCAAACTGGCGCCGGGCGAGCAGGAGTGGGACGATCTCAATGCCCAGCATGGGCGGCTGTCGAACATGCAGGACCTGCGCGATGCCGTGCAAACGGCGGTCGATGCCCTGCGCGAGGCCGATGACAACGCCCTGACGCTGCTGAGCCGTGCCATTCACGCATTGGAAAACCAGGCCCATATCGAGCCGGAATTCAAGGGACTGGCCGACATCCTGAACACGGCGCTGGCTCAGATGGACGACGCCGTGCACTCCTTGCGTGCCTACGCCCGGGATGCCGAACTGGACCCCCTGCGGCTGGCCGAGCTGGACGAACGCCTGGCCCAATGGATCAGCCTGGCGCGGCGCTACAAGCGCCCGCCTGTCGAACTGCCCGAACTGCTGGCTTCCTGGAAGGCTGAACTGCGCGCACTGGACGAGGCCGCGGACCTGGCTCAGCTTGAAAGGAAAGAGAGCCAGGCCAAGGCCGGTTACCTGAAGGAAGCCAGCCAGGTTTCGCAGCTTCGCGGCCAGGCGGCGCCCTTGCTGGCCAAGGCCATCACCCAGGCGATGCAGGGACTGGGCATGCAGGGCGGCCGGTTTGAAGTGGTCCTGACGCCAGCGGAGCAGCCGGCCCAGCACGGACTGGAGCAGGCCGAGTTTCGGGTTGCCGGACACAGCGGCAGCACCCCCAGGCCCGTGGCCAAGGTGGCGTCGGGGGGCGAATTGTCCCGCATCGCGCTGGCCATTGCCGTCACCACCAGCCAGCTGGGGCAGGCCCAGACACTGGTTTTTGACGAGGTCGATTCCGGCGTGGGCGGCGCCGTGGCGGAAACCGTGGGCCGGCTGATGCGGCAACTCGGCCAGGACCGCCAGGTGATGGCGGTGACGCATCTGCCGCAGGTCGCCGCTTTTGCCCACCAGCATCTGGTGGTGTCCAAACGCTCTGAAGAGGGCACCACGCTGAGCACCGTGGAGCATGTGACCGGCACGCTGCGCGTGACCGAAATCGCGCGAATGCTGGGCGGCGAACGCCTTTCGGGCGCCACGCTTGCGCATGCCACCGAAATGCTGGGTCAATCCCCTGAAGAGGGGAATTAGTTACCCCGCTTGATACCATCGGGGGCATGAATACCTGTCTTCTGAATTGCCCGAATTTACCCTGCCGCCCTGACCGCCCCAGGGCTGAACGGCGTTTGTCGCGAACCGAAAGATCGCTGTGATGGAAATCATTCTCATCACCGGCATGTCGGGCTCGGGAAAATCGGTGGCGCTCCATGCGCTGGAGGATGCCGGTTACTACTGCGTGGACAATCTTCCGCCGGAACTGCTTTCTCCTTTCGTTGCCCTGAAGCGGCCGCACAACGCACCGAAGCTCGCCATCGCCATGGATGTCAGGAGCGCAACCTCCTTGCCGCTGGTGCCGCAGCAGCTCAGGGAATTGAAGGCCCAGGGCGTGCAGGTGCAGTCGCTCTTTCTGGATGCCAGCACCGACACCCTGGTGCGGCGTTTTTCGGAAACCCGGCGGCTCCATCCGCTGTCAAGAATCGACGCCTCGGACCAGCACCGGGCGCTGGTCGATGCCATCGAACTGGAACGCAACCTGCTCGGTGAGATGCGAGAGCAGGCGCATGTGATTGACACCAGCATGATCCGGTCGGCCCAGTTGCAGGGCTATGTCAAATCGCTCTTGCAGCATCCGGGCCGTCAGCTGACGCTGGTGTTTGAGTCGTTCGCCTTCAAGCGCGGCGTGCCGCTCGATGCCGATTACGTGTTTGATGTGCGCATGCTGCCCAACCCCCACTACGAGCCCGGGCTGCGGCACCAGACCGGGCTCGACCAGCCCGTGGCCGAGTTTCTGCAGTCGCATCCGGAGGTGGACGACATGTTCCGGCATATCGAGCAATTCCTGAGCCACTGGCTGCAGGCCCTGGTGCGCGACCACCGGAGCTATGTCACGGTGGCGGTGGGCTGCACGGGCGGCCAGCATCGTTCGGTTTACCTGGTGGAGGCGCTGGCAGCGGCCTTTGGCAAGGACTGGCCGACGCTGAAACGGCACCGCGAGCTTGAAGCGGGCTGATCTGCCCGACTCGACAGGAGCGTGAAATCACGCCGGCTCTTCCTTCGCGGGGATCAGGGCGGCCAAGCGCCTTACGCTATAAAATTCATAGCATGAAGCGCAGACCAGTCGTGCACCAGAGGCCTGTTTGATGCCAAAATCCTGCCTGCCGGTTAAAACCCATCCCTTCCAGCCGATGGGTGGGCGGCATCCTGCGCCAGCAGCTTGCGGATGGGCGCGGGCAAGCCCAGCGCCGGCCATGCTTCGGGACTGAACCAGGCGGCCGGACGGCTTTCGGACAGCATCGCCTCGGGCATGGGCTGGTCGGCCTGGAAGCCTGCAATCCACGGCGACAAATGCAGATCCTTGTGCGTCAGGACATGGACGAAGGCCGGCAGGGCCTCGACACGGCCGGCAAGGTGTTCAGGCAGGAGCGACCTGAACGCGTCATCGCTGTCAAACACCGGCAGGCAGTAAAGCCCGCTCCAGATGCCGGTGGCCGGACGCTTTTCCAGCCACACCGAACCGTCGGGCCGCTGCGCCCACAGCAGGCTGATCGACTGGGCGCTGCGCTTGAGCTTGCGGGTCTTGACCGGGTATTGCTCGGGGCTGCCTTGCGCCCGCCCCCGGCACAGCGCCTGCACCGGGCACAGCAGGCACTTCGGCTGCCGGCCGGTGCAAATGGTGGCGCCCAGGTCCATCAGCCCCTGGGTGTAGCGCGGCATGGTCTGCGCCAGGTCGTCGTGCGGCAGCAGTTCGGTGGCCAGGCTCCAGAGCGCGCGCTCCTGGGCGGCCTGCGCCAGATCGCCAGAAAAACCGAGCACCCGCGTGAGCACCCGCTTGACGTTGCCGTCCAGAATGGCGACCCGTTGCCCGAAGCAGAATGAAGCGATGGCGGCGGCGGTCGAGCGGCCGATGCCCTGCAGGGTCTGCAGTTGCTCGGCAGAGGCCGGAAACTGCCCGTGGTGCAGCGCCATCACGTCCTGCGCGCAGCGATGCAGGTTGCGCGCGCGGCTGTAATACCCCAGCCCGCTCCACAGGGACATCACCTCGTCCTCGGACGCCGCCGCCAGTTCGCCCACAGCGGGAAAGCGCTGCAAAAACCGGTCGTAATACGCCAGGACCGTGGCCACCTGGGTCTGCTGCAGCATGATTTCGGACAGCCAGACCCGGTAGGGGTCGCGCGTGTTCTGCCATGGCAGGCTGTTGCGTCCATGGCTTTGCTGCCAACGCACGACTTCATTCGCAAACGAGGACGGAACGGCTGCTTGCGAAGTGTTGGCTGCTGGAAGCAAGCCGCCGGCATCTGATGCACTGCGCATCATGTCGATTCAGCCAGGGCAGCGCCTGCAGCATCAATCGGCTGGTCCCGGGGTGGCTGGAATGCCAAAGGCTGCACGTCGAGCAACTGCGAGGCCAATTCGCCCAGCCGGTTTTCCATCGCCCGAAGCCGGAGTTCGTGCTCCTCCAGTTCGGCAATCCGGTCGTCCAGCGTTGAGGCGGCCTGCCCGATGCGTTCGATGGCTTCAAGCCGCCTGGCAAAAGCCTGGCGCCGTTCACGCGCCTGCGCATCGAGTTGCGCGGAGGCCGACTGGTTCCACAGCTCAATTTCCCCCAGGGCAGACTCAAAAACCATGCGCAGGCGGCTGCTCAGCGCGCGCACCAGCCGGTCGGCAAACCCGGGCTGCGCAAGCCGCAGGACATTGCCCAGGCCCAGGTATTGCAAGTGGCTTTGCTCGATCAGTTCGAGGTCCTGCACGTGTTGCGCCATGTCCGGGCCCCGCCCGGCCTGCAGCGAAAAACCGAATTCCGCGTTGATCTGACGAAACGCCGAATCGAGCATCACCTGTATTTCAGCCGTGACGGCTTGCGCCCCTTGCAATGCGTCGCGCAAGCTCGAAAACGTCTCTGCATAAGTTTTCTTCAGGCGCAGCTTGATGCCGGGCTGCTTGAGCGCAGCGGTCAAGCCGGCGAGTTCGGCCTTCAGCGTCGGCATGCCCAGCAAACGGACGGCATCGCCCAGCAAGGCGTTGTGCACCGAGCGAACCGCATGCAGCCGGGCGCTGCTGCCTGAAAATTCGGCCTGCTCGTGCTCGATCCGCTTGCGCATGTGCTGGATGACCGTGCTGTTCTTGCCCCGAAGACCGCGCAGCTCCAGCATCTGTTCGGCCAGGTCGCGACGGCGCATGTTCAGTGCGCGTGCGGCCTCGCTTTTAAGTTCATGAACGCTGGCGGCGACGGCTGCGCGCAGGATGTCCTGCCGCTGGCCCATCAAGCTATTGGCCAGGGCCGCCTCAAGCGCCGGCAACTGGCTGGCCTGCAGCAGCGCGTCGTCTTGCGTGACCTTGGCCACCAGTCCCTTTTGCGCCGACACGGCAAGGATCTGCGACATCGGCAGGCCCAGTATTTTGGCCGACTCAGCCCTTTGCCGGTCTATCTGCGCCTGGACCTGGCCGGGGGTGCTCAGCGCGTCCCACAGGGTGTCGATCTTGTTGAGCACGATCAGCCGGTTGTCGCCGCCTTTGGCGCCACTGACCAGATGCTCCTGCCAGATGGACAGGTCGGACCGGGTCACGCCCGTGTCGGCGCCCAGGATGAAGACCACGGCATGCGCCTGCGGAATCAGGCTGACCGTCAGTTCAGGCTCCGCGCCGATGGCGTTGAGCCCCGGCGTGTCGAGAATCACCAGACCCTGCCTGAGCAGCGGATGCGCGATATTGATCAGTGCGTGGCGCCATTGGGGCACCTCGACCCGGCCATCGGCCGCCACCGGCGGATTGTCCTCGGGACTGCCGTCATGCCAGAAGCCGAGGGCGCGGGCCTGATCCAGCGGCACATGCTGCACTTCGGCGACCTTCTGGAGCGCGCCTGCCAGTTGCGCGGGATTGTCCACCTCCAGATCGATCTGAAGCCATTTTTCGGGCACGAGGCGCCACTCCGCCAGAGCCTGCGGCTGCAGCCGCGTTTCGATGGGCAGCAGCCGCAGGCAAGGCGCGATGCCGGGGTCATAGCCCAGCTCGGTCGGGCACATGGTGGTTCGGCCGGCGCTTGCCGGCATGATGCGACGGCCGTAGCCGGCAAAGAAAATGGCATTGATCAGCTCGGACTTGCCGCGCGAGAACTCCGCCACGAACGCCACCATGACCTTGTCGGAACGTACCTGCGCCTGCAGCCTGAGCATCCGGTCCTCGACCGCCGCGTTCAGCAGGCCCTGCTCTTTCAGCCACTGCGCGAGCCATTTGAGGCGCAAGGCGAATTCGCGCCGCCAGGCGCCATGCTGGTCAAATTGTTCGTTGAAAGACATGCGCTGTGGTCATAAAAGGGTCAAGCCAATATAGCACCGCACCCCGGCCGGGCAGGTTGGAAAATCAGGGTTTCTGGCAGGTGGCGCAATAGAAGGTGGACCGCTGGCCCTGCCGGATTGCCCTGATCGGCGCCGCGCAGACCCTGCACGGCAAGCCGGCCCGGTCGTAGACCATGGCGTCCAGCTGAAAGTGGCCCGCCTCGCCATCGGCATTGGAAAAATCCCTGAGCGTGCTGCCGCCCTTGGCCACCGCATTCGCCAGCACTTCCCGGATCGCGCGGTGCAGCCGGGCAGCGCGCGGCTTGCTGATCCGCGATGCCCGGGTCGTGGGGCGTATGCCCGCCAGGAACAAGGCTTCGGAGGCATAGATGTTTCCAACGCCGACCACTGCCTGGCCTGCCAGCAGCAATGGCTTGATGGCGGTATTGCGCGCGTTGAGCCACTGATGAAACACCAGTGCGTCGAATGCCTCGCTCAGCGGCTCGACACCCAGCCGGCCCAGCAGCTTTTGCGCCGCAGGATGCGCTTCACCGAGCGCATGAACCACGGCCCCGAAGCGCCGCGGGTCATGCAGCCGCAAGGTGCCCAGGCTGGTCACCAGGTCAAAATGGTCATGCTTGCCTGCGGCCGGCAGCTTGGCGCCAAAGCTGACGCTGCCCGACATGCCCAGGTGCATCAGCAGCAGGCCTTCGCTCAAGTCGAGCAACAGGTACTTGCCACGCCGGCGCACCGCCAGCACCTGCTGGCCGTGCAGCTGCGTTGCCTCGCAGCCCAGCGGCCAGCGCAGCGGCTTGCCGACCACCACGCCTTCAATGCGGGCGCCCGCAATGCGGTCGGCAAAGCTCAGGCGGGTGACTTCAACTTCGGGCAGTTCAGGCATGGGTTTACAACTCTTCAGGAAGACATGGGGCCTGCAAAGCCTTGCACAAGAGGACACAACTCAAGCCCTGGCGTGCATGACCGGCGCAAAGCGCCGGCAGAAGGCTTCAATTATCATGGGCCGATGAAGAAAAAACCTGGCCTTGCCTTTGCCTGCCTGTGCCTTGCCGCTCCGCTGGTGCTCGCCCAGGCCACGATGCCCGAGGCACCCGCCAGCGCTGCAGCAGTCTCGGGCCTTTCCGAAGCCAGGGCGGCAGAAGCTTCGGCGTCCCTGTCTCCGCTTGACGGCGAGCTGTTTTACCAGGTGCTGGTCGGCGAACTCACGGCGCAGGAAGGGGAAGCGGCCGCAGGCTTTGCCCTGATGCTGGACGCTGCCCGGAAAACCGGCGATGCCCAGCTTTACCAGCGGGCGACCGACATTGCGCTGCAGGCGCGCTCCGGCGATGCGGCCTTGCAGGCCGCGATGGCATGGAAGCAGCAGTTGCCGGCGTCCCGCGAGGCCAACCGCTATGTGCTGCAGATCCTGATTGCGCTGAACCGTATTGCCGACACCGTCGAGCCCTTGAAAGCCGAACTCAGGATGGCGCCCGATACCGAGCGCCTGGCCGTGCTGGCGGCCATGCCGCGCGCTTATGCCCGTGCCAGCGACCGCAAGCTGGCCGCCAGCGTGGTTGAAGCCGCCCTGGCCGACCATCTGGCCGCTCCCGCCACGGCCAGCGCCGCCTGGACCACGGTTGGACGGATGCGGCTGGCCGCGGACGACAGGCCAGGCGCCTTCGTGGCGGCCCAGCACGGCCAGGCAGCCGATCCGCGCGCCGAAGGCCCGGTGGTGGTGGCGCTCGAATTGATCGATCCGAAGCAGCCCGAAGCAGAAATGCTGGTCCGCAATTACCTGGCCGATGGCCAAGGCGCGTCCAAGGCGCAGCCTGAAATCCGCATGGCCTATGCCCGCGTATTGCTCGATGCGCAGCGTTATGCCGAAGCCATGGCGCAGCTGCAGATCGTGACGCGCGAGAAGCCCGACTATGCGGAAGGCTGGCTGGTGCTGGGTTCGCTGCAGTTGCAGGACAACCAGCTGGCGCCCGCCCAGGCCTCGCTGGAACGCTATGTCGCGCTGGCCGGGCAGGCCCCGCAGGCCGAACGCAACCCCGGCCTGGCACAGGCCTATCTTTCCCTGTCGCAACTGGCCGAAAAGCGCAAGGACTATGCGGCGGCCGAAGGCTGGCTCGGCAAGATTGAAAACGCCGCCGACCTGGCGCAGGCGCAAACCCGCCGCGCCTCGATCCTGGCCAGCCAGGGCAGGATCGAGGAAGGCCGCCGCCTGATCCGCGCGCTGCCCGAACGCACGCCCGAAGAAGCCAGGCTCAAGCTCAATGCCGAAGTCGGCCTGCTGCGCGAGTTCAAGCAGTACCGCCAGGCGCATGAACTTCTGGCGCAGGCGCTGGCCAAAACGCCCGAAGACACCGACCTGCTGTACGAGCAGTCCATGGTGGCTGAAAAGCTTGGATCGCTCGACGAAATGGAGCGCCTGCTGCGCCAGGTGATCCAGCTCAAGCCAGACTACCACCATGCCTACAACGCGCTGGGCTATTCGCTGGCCGATCGCAATGTCCGGCTTCCCGAGGCCCGCGAGCTGATCCGCAAGGCGATCGGGTTCGCACCAAGCGACCCCTTCATCAAGGACAGCCTGGGATGGGTCGAATTCCGCATGGGCAACACGCTTGAAGCGGTGCAGATTTTCGAGGCCGCCTACAAGGCCAGGCCTGACGCTGAAATTGCCGCGCACTTCGGCGAAGTGCTGTGGAGCCTGGGGCAGCGGGACCGCGCCCTGGCCATCTGGAAAGAAGGCCAGCGCCTCAACGCTGACAATGAAACGCTGCTTGAGACGCTCAAACGCCTCAAGGTGACGCCATAAACCGGAAACTGAATTGCACTTCTTCCACCGCCTGCGCGCCCTGCTTCTTCACGGATTTCTTTTTGCTACTATTTTAATAGCTGGCTGCGCCCGTCCATCAAGCGAAACGCCCTTAAATAGCTTAAAAAACGAGTTCTGGACAGGGCGAATCAGCTTGAGCGTCAAAAGCGAGCCCGAGCAGTCCTTCTCGGCCGGCTTTGAACTCAAGGGCCGGTCGGAGCGCGGTGAGCTGACGCTGATCAGTCCGCTGGGCAATGTGCTCGGCGTGCTGCGCTGGGCGCCCGGCCAGGCGGAACTGGATTCGGGCAACCGCAACATCCAGCGCTTTGACTCCGTCGATGCCCTGATGGCGCAGGCCACGGGCGCAGCCGTTCCGCTGGGTGCGCTGTTCGCCTGGCTGCAGGGCGACAATGCGACAGCGAGCGGCTGGTCGGCCGATCTTTCACGGCACGGCGAAGGCCGCATCCTTGCCACGCGGACGCAGCCCATGCCCCTGGCCGACCTCCGGGTCGTGCTCGACCGATAAGGGGCCGGCCGCCTCACCGTTCTGAAGGTTTCCAGCCGTGACACGCTTCGCCCTTTCCTCGCGGCCCCTCAAGGCCCTGTATGACGTGCCGGCGCCGGCCAAGCTCAACTTGTTCCTGCACATCACCGGCCGCCGGGCCGACGGCTACCATCTGCTGCAATCGGTGTTCATGCTGATCGACTGGTGCGACACGCTGCATTTCGAACTGCGCACCGACGGGCAGATCAGCCGCGCCGACCTGAAAAGCGCCGGCGGCACCGCCTCCGAAGCGCTGCCCGCCGAAGACCTGGCCGTGCGCGCCGCCCGCGCCTTGCAGGCGGCCTGCGGCACGTCGCTGGGGGTTCACATCGGCCTGGAAAAAAATATTCCGTCCCAGGCCGGCATGGGCGGCGGATCCTCCGATGCGGCCACTTGCCTGCTGGCGCTGCAGCGCCTGTGGGGAGTTCGCCTGCCGGAAAAAGAGCTGCGCGCCCTGGCGCTTTCGCTGGGCGCGGACGTTCCTTTCTTCCTGTCGGGCGGCCATGCCTGGGTCGAGGGAATTGGCGAGGACATCACGCCGATTTCCCTGCCTGCGGCCCGGTTCGTGGTGGTGAAAACACCCGCCGGCGTGTCGACGCCAGAAATTTTCAATGCCCCAGGCCTGAAACGTGACAGCAGGACTGCTACAATGCTAGGCTTTGCTGCATATGCTGATGGACAGGTTTTTAAATTTGGCCATAACGACTTGCAGCCGGTAGCGCAAAAGCTTTGCCCCGAGATTGACCAGTCATTGGAGTGGTTAGAATCGCAGCAGCTTTCGGGACGCATGACCGGCTCGGGAAGTGCTGTATTTGCACCGGTTTTTGACAATGCCGACTTGGCAGACGCCCCTGGCGACTGGCTGGTCCGCAACTGCAGGAATCTGGAAATGCATCCTCTGGCGGGTTGGTAGACTACCGGCTCCCTGGAACGCAATTCGCAAGCAACGGTTATAGGTCGGTTGTTGGCAACAACAACTGTCCTGTGTAGGGGTGTCGCCAAGTTGGTTAAGGCACCGGATTTTGATTCCGGCATTCGCAGGTTCGAATCCTTCCACCCCTGCCAAATTTCCAGACCTGCCCGTCGCAGGTCTGAGTTGATCCAGGAGCCGCATGAAGGCGGCTCTTTCAGACCCGCAAGTGGCGGGTCTGTGTGTTTTGAAAGACTGCAACGGAATTCACTGCCAAGTCCGCGTTGCACTTTTCTTTCAGTGCGTATTTTTTCGACAGATATTTCACACCACTTTCAAGTCCTTCCGCAGCTGGGCTTCATACGCAAATGCACCACCCCGACTTCATGGTTTTCACCGGCAATGCCAATCCCGGCCTGGCCGCAGAAATTGCCCAGAACCTTGGCATTTCACTGGGCACCGCCCATGTGGGACGCTTTTCAGATGGTGAAGTCACTGTCGAGATTCAGCAGAACGTCCGGGCCCGCGATGTGTTCGTGGTGCAGTCCACCTGCTCGCCGACCAATGACAACCTGATGGAACTGCTGATCATGGTGGACGCGCTCAAGCGCTCGTCGGCCGACCAGATCGCCGCCGTGATCCCCTACTTCGGCTATGCCCGCCAGGACCGCCGCCCGCGTTCGGCGCGCGTGCCCATCACGGCCAAGGTCGTGGCGAACATGCTGCAGGCCGTCGGCGTGACCCGCGTGCTGACCATGGACCTGCATGCCGACCAGATCCAGGGTTTTTTCGACATTCCGGTGGACAACATCTATGCCTCGCCGGTGCTGCTCGGCGACCTGCGGCAAAAAAACTACACCGACCTGATGGTCGTGTCGCCCGACGTCGGCGGCGTGGTGCGCGCCCGGGCGCTGGCCAAGCAGCTCGGCTGCGACATGGCGATCATCGACAAGCGCCGCCCCAAGGCCAATGTGTCCGAAGTGATGCATGTGATCGGCGACATCGAAGGGCGCAACTGCGTGATCATGGACGACATGATCGACACCGCCGGCACGCTGGTCAAGGCGGCCGAAGTGCTGAAAGAGCGGGGGGCCAAGAAGGTCTACGCCTATTGCACCCACCCAATTTTCTCGGGGCCGGCCATCGAGCGCATCACGCAGGGTGACGCCCTGGATGAAGTCGTGGTCACCAACACCATTCCGCTGAGCGCCAACGCGCTGGCCTGCAAGAAAATTCGCCAGCTCTCCGTGGCGCCGCTGATCGCTGAAACCATGCAGCGCATCGCCAAGGGAGAGTCGGTCATGAGTTTGTTCTCGGATCAAGACCAGCCTGATCTGATCTGAAGCAAAAAAGCCGGCTGCGCAGCAACGGAACCTTGCAAGGTTCCAGGCCTGGGCAGTCTTTTGAAGTCAGGGTGAGACTGGTCGCGGTCCGCCCCTTTTGGAGAAGATTATGAAATTCGTCGCTTTTGAGCGCGCAAAGCAGGGCACGGGTGCGAGCCGCCGTCTCCGCATCACCGGCCGCACGCCCGGTATCGTCTATGGTGGCACCGCCGAGCCGATCCTGATCGAAATCGATCACAACGCCTTGTGGCACGCCATCAAGAAGGAAGCGTTCCACGGCTCCATCCTGGAAATGGAACTGGCCGGTACGGAACACAAGGTTCTGCTGCGCGACCTGCAAATGCATCCGTACAAGCAGCAAGTCCAGCACATCGACTTCCAGCGCGTCGAGGCCCGCACCCGCATGACCGTGAAAGTGCCCGTGCACTACACCGGTGAAGAAGAGTCCCCCGCCGTCAAAACGGAAAACTGCCTGGTCACCCACGTGCTGACCGAGATGACGGTTTCCTGCTTCCCGGCCGACATTCCCGACTTCATCGCTGTCGACCTCGGCGGCCTGACCAAGGGCAAGTCGCTGCACGTCAAGGACATCGTCCTGCCAAAGCGCGTGAAAGCTGCGCTCAAGGGCCAGGTCAACCCGGTCATGGTGTCGGTCACGCCGATTGTCGAAGAAGTCGAAGCCGCTCCCGTGGTGGTCGATCCCAAGGCGGCCAAGGGCAAGCCCGGCGCCAAGCCTGCCGCGAAGCCCGCCGCCAAGAAGTAATTCCCGGCATGCGGCCCTGACCTGAAAAGGTCTTGCGCAGGCAGTGGTCCCAAGCCCTTTACCTCCCGCGAGGCAAAGGGCTTTTTTCATGCCGTCTGCTTCTGCTACGCTTTGCCGCCCTCCCCCTTTCTTTTTGCACATTCCATGATCAAGCTGTTTGTCGGCCTGGGCAACCCAGGCCCCGATTACGAAGCCACGCGCCACAATGCCGGCTTCTGGTGGATTGACGCGCTCTCGCAGGAGTTGAAGGCGCCGCTCAGCCTGGACAAGAACTACCACGGCCAGGTCGCCCGCACCACGGTCAACGGCCAGACCGTCTGGCTGCTCAAGCCGCTGACCTTCATGAACCTGTCGGGCAAGTCGGTGGCGGCGCTGGCGCGCTTTTTCAAGATTGCACCCGGCGAGGTGCTGGTCGCGCATGACGAACTCGACATCGTTCCCGGCCAGGTCAAGCTCAAGTTCGGCGGCAGCCATGCCGGCCACAACGGCCTGCGCGACATCCATGCGCAACTCGGCTCGGCCGACTACTGGCGCCTGCGCATCGGCGTGGGCCACCCGGGGGTGAAAGCCGAGGTCATCAACTGGGTGCTGAAAAAGCCTTCGCAGGAGCACCGCGTGGCGATTGAGGACTGCATAGCCCGCAGCCTCAAGGCCGTTCCCGAGCTGCTCAAGGGCGAGATGGAAAAGGCGATGATGCTGATTCACACCAGCCAGCCGCCGCGCCCGAAACCGCCCCGTCCCGCAGCCATGCCGGATGTGGCGGCCGGCACAAGCACAAGCGTGTCAAAGCCGGTTTAGGATCTACTACTATTTTGATAGCTGCTTGCGCAGACCGGCTGTGCGCAAATCGCCTATTTGATGCGCAAGTGCAGCGCTTGCGGCATCAGCGCACCGGAATGACCGGTATCACGGCTTGCAGCCGGTGGTATTTTTGCCACAGCGTTTCACGGGTTTCGCGGCGCTGCGGATCGACCGGAATGCAGGCCACCGGGCAGACCTGCACGCACTGCGGCTCGTCGAAGTGGCCGACGCATTCGGTGCATTTGTCCGGGTCGATCTGGTAGATTTCGGCGCCCAGGAAAATCGCCTCGTTCGGGCATTCGGGCTCGCAGACATCGCAGTTGATGCAGTCGTCGGTGATCAGCAAGGCCATGGCATCAAGCTCCCTGTTTCGCGTGAACGAGGGCCAGCGCGGACGCGATGGCCGGGCTCACCATCGGGCCGACATCGCCGCCCAGCTTGCTGATCTCGCGCACCAGCGTGCTGCTGATGCAGGCCAGCGGCGCCTCGGGCAGCAAAAAGACGGTTTCGACCTGCGGCCGCAGCTTGCGGTTCATCGCGGCCATCTGGGCTTCGTAGTCGAAGTCGGTGAGGTTGCGGATGCCGCGCACCACGGCGCAGGCATCTTGCTCGGCGCAGAAATCCATGATCAGGCCGTCAAACGGCAGCACCCGGATTCCCGCTATGCTTTCAGTAGCATCCCGCACTTGCTGGACGCGCGCATCCAGCGAAAACAGTGTTTTTTTATGATGGGCAACCGCCACCGCGATGACCAGCTGGTCAAACAGCCCGGCGGCGCGGCGGACCACGTCGCCATGGCCCAGGGTGAAGGGATCGAACGTCCCGGAATAAACGGCAATGCGGGGGATGGGCATGGGCCGAATTATGCCCCTGCCCGCGCCTGGGCCGCCCCCGGCGCGGGCGTGACCCTGCGGGCCATGCGGCCAGGCGCTGGCAGCCGACCCGCTCAGGCCGGCAGGGGCTCGGCCGGCAGATCGCTTTTGGCCAGCAGGTGAAAATGCACCGCGCCGGCCTTGGCGCTGCGGTGGACCTTGAGTCCCAGCGGCCCCAATTCCTCGTCCTGCCAGGCGCGGGGCGCTTCCAGGTACACCAGGCCGGTCGGGCTGATCGCCTGGGCGGCGGCCTTGAGCGCCGGCTCGAACACGCTGGAGTCGAACGGCGGGTCGATCAGCACCAGCTGCATGCTGCCGGCGTCCAGCCGCTTGAGCGCGCTCAGCCCGTCGCCGCGCTCGATGCGCACCGCGTCGGCCTTGAGCCGGGCCTGCACCGCCTTGAGCTGCGCGACCAGCCCGGGATCCTGCTCGCACAGCAGCACGTCGGCCGCGCCGCGCGAGGCGGCCTCGAAGCCCAGCACGCCGGTGCCGGCGAACACGTCGGCGCAGCGCCAGCCGGTCAGGTCCTGCCCGAGCCAGTT
This sequence comes from Polaromonas sp., assembly GCA_028292345.1. Classification (GTDB taxonomy): domain Bacteria; phylum Pseudomonadota; class Gammaproteobacteria; order Burkholderiales; family Burkholderiaceae_C; genus Polaromonas. Next base: position 17,740 of record JAQGMN010000224.1, read on the forward strand.
GAACAGCGTTTCACGCACGCGGTCGGGCGTGGGGCGCAGGCCGGGATGGTTCGGCACGGTGAGCTTGGTGCGCCGGTACTGCCCGCCGATGATGCGGATTTCGCCGGGCGGCTTGAGGTGGGCCGTGCCCTTGGGCTTGACGGTTTTGGCCTTGGCGAAAGGCTTGGGCGCCGTCTCGGGCGCGATGGGTTTGGGTGTGTATTTCATTTTGCGGCTCCGAGAATAACAGTCACCATTTTCCCGGGCTGCAGTTTGCGCGCGAAAGCCGCCTTGATGTCGGCCACGGTGACTTTTTCGACCTGCTGCGTCCAGGTGTCGAGGTAGTCGAGCGGCAGGTCGTTCCAGGCAATGCCCGACAGGTTCCCCAGCAGCTTGCGGTTGCTGTCGATGCGCAGCGCAAAGCCGCCGACCAGATTGTCCTTGGCGGCTTTCAACTCGGCTTCGGTCGGGCCGCTGGCCACGAAATCATTGACCACCTGGCGCGCGATCTGGACCGCCTGCGCCGCCTGGTCGGGCCGCGTCTGCAGGCCGACGGTGAAGCTGCCGGCATGCAGGCCCGGCGAGAAGGAGCTGGAAATGCCGTAGGTCAGGCCGCGCTTTTCGCGCACCTCATGGGTCAGGCGCGAGACAAAACCGCCGCCGCCCAGAATGTAGTTGCCCACAATCAGGGGATAGTAGTCGGGGTCGCTGCGTTTGAAGCCGGGCTGGCCGATCAGCACATGCGCCTGCGCCGAATCGAAGGGAATGGTTTTTTCCTCCGCCTGCGCGAGCGGCGCCACGTCGGGCACGGCCGGCAGCGGCGGCAGGCTGGCGCACGGCGCCGAGGGCAGGCGCGACAGCAGGCGCGCAGCCATCG
>JAQGMN010000199.1 GCA_028292345.1 Polaromonas sp.
GAAATCTTCAACACGGCGGCCGGCATCAAGCTGCGCCACATTCCCTACAAGGGTTCGAACCCCGCCATGATGGACGTGCTGGCCGGCAATGTGGACCTGATGGTGTCGTCGCTGCCGTCGGCCATGGGCCAGATCAAGGCCGGCAAGCTGCGCGCCCTGGCGGTGACCTCGGCACGGCGCAGCACGTCGCTGACGGATGTGCCCACGGTGGCCGAACTGGGCTACAAGGACTTTGACGTGAGCACCTGGTATGGCCTGTTCATGCCGGCCGGCACGCCGAAGGAGATCGTCGCGACCGCCAGCGCGGAAGTCAACAAGCTGCTGGCCATGCCCGACATCAAGGCCGCCATCAATGCGCAAGGCGCAGAAACGCAGAGCATGACGTCCGAGCAGTTCTCCACCCTGCTCAAGACCGACTACCAGAAGTGGAAGGGCATTGTGCAGGCCTCCGGCGCGACCATCGAATAAGCCTGAAATCCTGCTTTAGCGCAAGGGACGGCCAGGCCGTCCCTTTTTCATGGGCGGCGCTTGACTGGAAATGGGTGAAGCCTGCAACAGCGGGTTAAAAACCCAGGCCGATGCCCAGGCCGCCGCCGCTCCGGCCGCCCCAGCTTCCCAGGCCGATGCCCAGGCCAACGCGCGGCGCGCGGCGCGGCACCGGTTCAATGGGGACGCCGTTGGCGTCCTGCGTCGCGACCGGGTAAGTGGCATTCGGGCTGCCATTCGGATTGGCACTGGCATTCGGGCCGGGTGGCGCCGTGGCGCATCCGGCCAGCGAGGCGCTGATCAAGGCAGCGGCTAACCATGGTTTCATCGGGAACTCCTGCAGTTGGTTCCCAAAATGGTAGGTTCGACCGGCAGGTCCCCGCCAAGACACGCCAAAATCCCATCTTGCTGTGCTGGACTTTGCTTTCACGCCGGCGCGACAGGCATTTCCGAAAACAGGCCCACGATGAGCTGGCGCAGCCACTGGTTGCCCGGGTCGGCCTCGAAACGCCGGCTCCAGTGCAGCGACACGGTGAAGTCGCGCAGCGCGAACGCCGGCTCGATGATGGCGTAGCCGCCCGCTTGGGCAAACAGCCGGGCGATGTTGCGCGGCATCACCACGGCCAGGTCGGTGGCCTTGACAATCGCGGGCAGCACCATGAAATGCTCGGTCCCCAGCCGCAGCCGGTCTTCGAGCTGCAGCATCTGCAGGATGCGCAGCGTGTCCGAATGCGTGCGCACCGCCACGAACTCCAGCTGGTGCAGATCGTCCAGCAGGGCCTTGCCGCTGCGGCGCTTTTGGGTGAACGGGTGGCCGCTGCGCAGCAGCACGATGTAGCGGTCGCTCAACAGTTTCACCCGCTGCGTGTCCTTGACCGTGGGCAGGAAGCCAAAGGCCAAGTCGATGCGCCCGCTGTCCAGCGCCTGGGCAATGTCGCTGCCCGCCAGCGGCGAGGTTTCCAGCCGCACGCCAGGCGCCAGGCGGCGCAGCGCCACCATCAGCTCGGGCAGGAAACGCGCCTCGCCGATGTCGCTCATGTGGATGCGAAACACCTTGGCCGACTGCGCCGGGTCGAACTGCCCGGCTTCATTCAACGCCTGCTCCAGCGTGGCCAGCGCCGCCTGCACCGCCACCGCCAGCCGCTCGGCCCGGGGCGTGGGCGCGACGCCGCCCGGCGCGCGCACGAACAGCGCGTCCTTGAGCAGCAGGCGAAGGCGCGTCAGCCCCTGGCTGGTGGCCGGCTGGGTCAGGCCCAGCGCCTCCGAGGCCCGGCTGACGCTGCGCGCGCGGTAGACCGCGTCGAACAGCCGCAGCAGGTTGAGGTCGATGTCGTTGATATGCATCTGGCGAATAGTAAATAGTCTGGGTAGTTTATTGATGGATGACGCCCAAGCGCCGAAGATCGCGTTTACACCCTGAATCCCTTTTTTCCTTCGCCACACTGGAACCCCGACCCATGACCACCACTGTCCGCGAAGCCGTGCTCGACCTGCTGCGCGCCTTCAAGATGACCACGATCTTCGGCAATCCCGGCTCGACCGAGCTGCCGCTGTTCCTCGACTTCCCCGAGGACTTCCGCTATGTGCTGGGCCTGCAGGAGGCCGTGGTGGTCGGCATGGCCGACGGCTATGCCCAGGCCACGCACAACGCCGCCTTCGTCAACCTGCATTCGGCCGCCGGCGTCGGCCATGCGATGGGCAACATCTTCACAGCGCACAAAAACCGCACGCCGATGGTCATCACCGCCGGCCAGCAGGCGCGCTCGATCCTGCCGTTCGACCCCTTCCTGTTCTCGGGCCAGGCGACCGAGTTGCCCAAGCCCTACGTCAAATGGAGCATCGAGCCGGCGCGGGCCGAAGACGTGCCGCTGGCGATTGCCCGCGCCTACTACATCGCCATGCAGCAGCCGCGCGGGCCGGTGCTGGTGTCGATTCCGGCCGACGACTGGTCGCGCAGCTGCGAGCCGGTGGCGCCGCGCCGCGTCAGCACCGAAACCCGGCCCGAGCCCGCTGTGCTGGCCGCGATTGGCGATGCGCTGGACGCGGCGAAGCGCCCGGCCTTCGTCGTCGGCGCCGCCGTGGACCGCGACCGCGCCTGGATTGATGTGGTGCAACTGGCCGAACGCCACAACGCCGCCGTCTGGGTCGCGCCGATGTCGGGCCGCTGCGGCTTTCCGGAGGACCACCGGCTGTTCGCCGGCTTTTTGCCGGCGATGCGCGAAAAAATTGTTGCGCTGCTGGCCGGGCATGACGTGATTTTTGCGCTGGGCGCCGCCGCCTTCACCTACCACGTCGAAGGCGCCGGCCCGCACCTGCCCGCCGGCGCCCGCCTGGTGCAGCTGATCGAAGACCCGTCGATTGCCGCCTGGGCGCCCGAGGGCACCTCCGCCGTCGGCGGCATCCGGCTGGGCGTGCAGGACTTGCTGGCGCGCCCGGCGCCGGCGCAGCGCGAACTGCCGCCGGCGCGCAAGCCCCGCGCCCGCGCCGAGCCCGCCGAGGCCGGCGCGCTGATGAGCGTGGCCTTCGTCATGCAGACGCTGGCCGAGGTGCGCGATGCGCACTCGGTCGTGGTCGAGGAAGCGCCGAGTTCGCGGCCACTGATGCAGGCCCATCTGCCGATCCTGCACAGCGAAACCTTCTACACCATGTGCAGCGGCGGCCTGGGCTACGCCATGCCGGCCGCCGTGGGCGTGGCGCTGGCCAGGCCGGACAAGAAAATCATCGGCCTGCTGGGCGACGGCTCCAGCATGTATTCGATCCAGGCGCTGTGGAGCGCGGCGCAGCTGAAGCTGCCGATCACCTTCATCATCCTGAAGAACCGCCGCTATGCCGCGCTGCAGGAGTTCGCGCCGACCTTCGGCTTCCAACCCGGCGAGACGCTGCAGGGAACCGACCTGCCCGAGCTGGACTTCCTGGCGCTGGCCCGGGGCCAGGGCTGCGAGGCGGTGAATGTGAAGGACGCCGCCCAGCTGGCCAGCGTGCTGCACAGCGCCCTGCAGTCGCCCCGGCCGATTT
>JAQGMN010000059.1 GCA_028292345.1 Polaromonas sp.
AGATTGCCCGTTTCACCCGCACTGAAGCGGCTCGTCTCTGTTGCTCTGATCCTCACCTCGCGGTGGAGAGGTATTACCTCCTACGCTGTCCTGTGCAGTCCGGACGTTCCTCCAGTGCTTCCTTTCGGAAATTACACCAGCGGCGGTCTGGCAGGCTTCACCCCTGCATTATGGCAGTGCGCCACAATGTGCTTTTGCCCGCCCAAAACACAAAGGAGCCCCCATGAAAGCCGACAGCATCCTGGCCACCATTGGCAACACGCCCCATGTCCGCATCCGCCGCCTGTTCGGCCCCGATGCGCAGGTGTGGATCAAGTCCGAGCGCTCCAATCCGGGCGGCTCCATCAAGGACCGCATTGCCCTGTCCATGGTCGAGGCGGCCGAACAATCGGGCGCCCTGCAGCCCGGCGGCACGATCATCGAGCCGACCTCGGGCAACACCGGCATCGGCCTGGCGATGGTCGCGGCGGTCAAGGGCTACAAGCTGGTGCTGGTCATGCCCGACAGCATGAGCATCGAGCGCCGCCGCCTGATGCTGGCTTACGGCGCCAGCTTTGACCTGACGCCGCGCGCCAGCGGCATGAAGGGCGCCATTGCCCGCGCCATGGAACTGGTCGATGCCACGCCGGGGAGCTGGATGCCGCAGCAATTCGACAATCCGGCCAACATCGACATCCATGTGCGCACCACGGCGCAGGAGATCCTGGCCGACTTTCCCGACGGACTCGACGCGCTGATCACCGGCGTCGGCACCGGAGGCCACATCACCGGCTGCGCCAAAGTCCTGAAGGCCGCCTGGCCCCAACTGAAGGTGTTTGCCGTCGAGCCGTCCGCCTCGCCGGTGATCTCGGGCGGCGCGCCTTCGCCGCATCCGATCCAGGGCATCGGCGCGGGCTTCATCCCGAAGAACCTCGACACCAGCCTGCTTGACGGCGTGATCCAGGTCGATGCCGAACCGGCCCGCGAAATGGCCCGGCGCTCGGCCAGCGAGGAAGGCATGCTGGTCGGAATTTCCTCGGGCGCCACGCTCGCGGCGATTGCGCAGAAGCTGGCCGAACTGCCGGCGGGCAGCCGCGTGCTGGGGTTCAACTACGACACCGGCGAGCGTTACCTGTCGGTCGAAGGCTTTTTCCCGGCCTGAAACCCGCCAGCCGGCTTGTCCTGCCGCCGGCCTGTCCACCGGCGGCAGCGCTCCCCAAGCCTTTAAAATCGCGGCTTCTGCTTGATAACCACAAGCCACGACCCGGACGACCATGCTCAGACTGACCGAAATCAAACTCCCGCTCGCGCACGCTGAAAACGCGTTGCAGGACGCCATTCTTCACGCGCTAAAGATCTCGACCGACGAGCTGGCGCGCGTCACCGTCTTCAAGCGCAGCTTCGACGCGCGCAAGGCCGAGATCATGCAGGTCTACATCGTCGATGTGGCGCTCGGCAGCGCCGCGCTGGAAGCCGCGCTGCTGGCCCGCCACGCCGGCCATCCGCACATCTTTGCCACGCCCGACATGGCCTACCACCCGGTCGGCAGCGCGCCTGCCAGCCTGCCGCTCCGCCCGGTCGTTGTCGGATTCGGCCCGTGCGGCATGTTCGCCGCGCTGGTGCTGGCGCAGATGGGCTTCAAACCCATCGTGCTGGAGCGCGGCAAGACCGTGCGCGAACGCACCAAGGACACCTGGGGACTGTGGCGCAAGAACGTCCTGAATCCCGAATCGAACGTGCAGTTCGGCGAAGGCGGCGCCGGCACTTTTTCAGACGGCAAGCTCTACAGCCAGATCAAGGACCCGCGCCACCTGGGCCGCAAGGTGATGAACGAGTTCGTCAAGGCCGGTGCGCCCGCCGACATTTTGTATGAAGCGCATCCGCACATCGGCACCTTCAAGCTGGTCAAGGTGGTCGAGCACCTGCGCGAGCAGATCATCGCGCTGGGCGGCGAGATCCGCTTCCAGCAGCGCGTGACGGACGTGCTGATCGAGGGCGGTGCCGACCACCGGCACATTCGCGGCCTTACCGTGCTCGACCAAGCCACCGGCCAGACCCGCGAGTTGCGTGCCGACCAGGTCGTGCTGGCGCTGGGCCACAGCTCGCGCGACACCTTTGCGATGCTCCACGCGCGCGGCGTGTATGTCGAGGCCAAGCCGTTTTCCATCGGTTTCCGGGTCGAGCATCCGCAGGGCCTGATCGACCGGGCCCGCTGGGGCCGCCACGCCGGGCATCCGGCGCTGGGCGCGGCCGAATACAAGCTGGTCCACCACGCCAGCAATGGCCGCTCGGTGTACAGCTTTTGCATGTGCCCGGGCGGCACCGTGGTCGCTGCCACGTCGGAAGCCGGCCGCGTCGTGACCAACGGCATGAGCCAGTATTCGCGCAACGAGCGCAATGCCAATGCCGGCATCGTCGTCGGCATCGACCCGCGCGACTATCCCGGCAGCCCCCTGGCCGGCATCGAGCTGCAGCGCCGGCTGGAATCGCATGCCTATGTGCTGGGCGGCGGCACCTACGAGGCGCCCGGCCAGCTGGTGGGCGATTTCGTCGCCGGACGGCCGTCCACCGGCCTGGGCAGCGTCATGCCCTCGTACACGCCGGGCGTGGCCTTGGGCGACCTGTCATCGGCCCTGCCCGGCTATGCGATTGACGCCATGCGCGAGGCCTTTCCCGCCTTTGGCCGCAAGATCAAGGGCTTCGACCTGCACGACGCGGTGCTGACCGGCGTGGAAACGCGCACCTCCTCGCCCATCAGGATGAGCCGGGGCGATGACGACCTGCAGAGCGTCAACGTGCGCGGCCTCTACCCGGCCGGCGAAGGCGCCAGCTATGCCGGCGGCATTTTGTCGGCCGGCGTCGATGGCATCAAGGTCGCCGAGGCGGTGGCGCGCAGCATGCTGCAAGGCACGCAAAGTGCGCGCCTGGCCCTGGCCTGAACCCCCTGACGGACCGGATAGGGGATACTTCGCCCTCACGGTTTCACACCGCAACGCCAGAAAACACCCGGCGCACCTTTTTCCAAACCGGCGCCAAGGCGCCGCTCAAACCTCAACCCGACCAAAGCGATCCATGACCGAAACCCTACCCACACCCGCCGGAACCGATGCCTCTTGCGCGCCTGCCGAAGCGACAACGGCCCCCCAGCAACGCCAGGGCCGGCAAGGCGGCCGCGGCCGGACGCAGGCCAAGCCCCAGGCCCAGGCGCGCGCGCCACGCGAAGTGCATCCGGTGCTGAAACAGCTGTTTGACCTGTACCCCAAGCTGTTCGGCGCCCACTTCCTTCCCCTCAAGCTCGGCGTCTTCCAGGACCTGATGGCGCTGCATCCGGAGGTGTTCAAGCGCGACGAACTCAAGGTCGCCATGGGCCTGCATGCGCGATCGACCCGCTACCTCGAAGCCGTGGCTTCGGGCCTGCCGCGCCACGACCTGAACGGCGAGCCGGTCGAACCCGTGGCGCCCGAGCATGTCCACCATGCCATCATGGAAGTGTTCCGCCGCCGCCAGGCGCGTTCCAACCAGGATTTGCGGCCCTATGCGCGCGCCCAGCTGATCGAGGCAATCGAAGCGTCCGGCCTGAACCGGGAAGATTACTTGCTGTGCATCCGCCAGCAGGACGACGTTTCGGTGGCGCTGCTCGACGATGCCTTTGCCGTACTCGCCGAGCAGGCCGCCAAGCGCGACGCGCTGCGCAAAATGTTCGAGGCCAGCGGCAAGACCGTGGCGGAGTTTGCCGACATGTACGGCATGGACCCCGATGAAGTGGCCCGGACGCTGGAGCGCTCGCGCATGGCGCAGGCGGCGCCATCCGCTCCGGCACAGGCTCCCGCAGCAGAACCGGCAGAGGCAGAGGCCGGCATCCAGGAAGCCGAAGCCGCACTCCCATCCGAAACCGCCGTCGAGCCTGTTCCAGCGGGCACGCCTGAAGCCGCTGAAAATCATCCGGCACCACAAGCCGGCTGACCGATACAGCAAAAAAAAGCCAGGGCTTGTAAAAAGCCTTGGCCCTGTCGTTTATTTGCTACTGATTTAATAGCTGCATTCCTATATGCGCAAAGCGCAAAGCGCCTATTCTCCTTGGATCAGGCGCCCTGGACGCTCAAGCCTGTGCGTTTTGCAGCGCGGCAATGCGCTCCTCGATCGGCGGGTGCGTGGCAAACAGCTTGCCGATGCTGCCGGTGATGCCCAGGGTCTGCACCGCCTTGGGCAGTTCGCCCGGCTGCATGCCGCCCAGGCGGGCCAGCGCATTCATCATCGGCTGGCGCCGGCCCATCAACTGCGCGGCGCCCGCATCAGCGCGGAACTCGCGGTGGCGCGAGAACCAGGCGACCACGATGGCGGCGGCAAAGCCCAGCACGATGTCGAGCACGATGGTGCTGACGTAGTAACCGATGCCGGGGCCCGAGCTGGTGCTGTCGCCCTTGCGCAAGAAGCCGTCGACCGCATAGCCGATGACGCGCGACAGGAACACCACGAAGGTGTTCATCACGCCCTGGATCAGCGTCATGGTGACCATGTCGCCATTGGCAACGTGGGCGATTTCGTGGCCGATCACCGCCTCGATTTCTTCCCGCGTCATGCCCTGCAGCAGCCCGGTGGACACGGCCACCAGCGACGAATTCTTGAAGGCGCCGGTGGCAAACGCATTGGGCGCGCCTTCAAAGATGCCGACCTCGGGCATGCCGATCTTCGCCTTCTCGGCCAGCTTGCGCACCGTCTCGACAATCCAGGCTTCGTCGGCGTTCTGCGGGTCGTTGATGATGCGCACGCCGGCCGTCCACTTGGCCATCGGCTTGCTGATCAGGAGCGAAATGATGGCGCCGCCAAAGCCGATCACCAGCGCAAAGCCGAGCAGCATCTGCAGGTTCAGCCCATTGGGCGTCAGGAAGCGGTTCACGCCGAGCAGGCTCGCCACGATGCCCAGCACCGCCACGACGGCAATGTTGGTCAGGATAAACAGAAGGATGCGTTTCATGGATTCTCCGGAAGGCGTTGAATAAAAACAGGGGGCAAACAAAGCAGCACGGGCACACGCCCGGATTGTGCATATCTCGACAGGAAATGGGGGGGGTTCAGCCCAAATCAAGCTTTTCCGTATGGAATATGGGCTGCGGCACCGGCAGATTTTTTATGGTTTTTCTGGCCTGCTCGGCCGAAAAACCGAAGCGTCATCATAAAAGGAAACATCCTCGTTCCCGGGCCACCAGCCGGGCACGCCCAGCACCGGCAGGGGCGCGAAAGGCTTGCCGGCGAGCTTGGCCGCGCTCAGGTCACGGGCCACCCAGGCATCCAGGTCTGCTATTGATTCAATAGCTGGCTGCGCCCGGTAGACATGCGCAACGATCGGTTTTCGTGCATGAACCAGCTTTTCCAGCAGCGCATGGCCGAAAAGCACCAGCTGCGCCTCTTTCCACAGCGGGCGCAGGCCGACAAACAGCATCTGCCAGTCGCGGCCTTCCAGCGC
>JAQGMN010000065.1 GCA_028292345.1 Polaromonas sp.
GCATAACTGTTCGAGGCCCCGAACAGGGCTCCGAGTGTCAGCGCTGCTGCGCCCGCCCAGGCTGCATACGGCCGCGAGGCCGTGTTGCAATCAGGCAAAAAGATATTCATAAAAGTAACTCCTGTCAACAAACGTATTTACTCAGGCGAAAAAAATACCTGACCCGGTTTTAAGTTCGGTTCAGGTACGGGGGACCACGGAAAAAACTACGGCTTGGCGGCTGAAGGCGGGGCCTGCGGCGCTGCGGCACTGCTGGACGCCGCAATGGCGGCCGGCGGCACATAAACCTGTACCTTGGCGCGGGCGCTGACGGCGGCTTCGCCACCGGCGGGCAACTGGCCCAGGCTCCAGCGCAGCGAGCGGTAATCGGCATACGGCACGGGCACGGACTTGCCGGCCACGACGCGACTCAGGGGCTCGGCGGCATACACCGCATCCTTGGCGGCGGCCTGCACCAGTTTGGCGCCGGGCTTGGCGCTGGCGGGCAGGTATTCCAGGCCCTCGGGAATGGGCAAAGTCGCGACCACGCCCTGCACCGCCTTGTCGCTGGTGTTTTTGTAGGTGGCGCGGTATTCAAGGATGTCGCCCGGCTTGACGCTGGCCGCATCAAGCAGCTGCTCCTTGCCGTCGGCGCCCCTGACGACCTTGGCCTGCGTCAGCACGACCTGGACGGCGGGCCTGGCGGCCGTGGCAGCGGCAGCGGCAGGTGACTTGGCGGCGGTTTGCGCCATGACGGGCAAGACGCCGACTGCCAGCACAACAGCGCCGAGGCGGCGGCTCAGCAAAGACCAGGCGCTAGGACCCGTCGCAGGTTTGGAAGATGGAAGAGGCACGGGAAACTCCTTTTGGGGCTCAGCAGCATGTAAAGAAGTGTATGTTACCTAAAACAACGTAACAAAAAACCACTGCATCTCCGCATGGGCAGGCGCAACTTATGTCACGTTTTTTCCCGAAAAATCAAATCCTTTCAGGCCATGCATGACCTGGCGTCTGTGCCATGCTGGAAAAAGTAATGCCCAGGTGAATGAAGGCTTCACTGGCACGGCACCGGCGCGGCACTCTGAAAAAAGGCGCATCAGCATCATGTTTCAACAGTGCGCACGTTGCGCGGAGTCGCCATCGCCCGGATGAGACAGGAGCCGCCCAGTGCGTACTGCTGTAACGCCTTGTTTGTTACAACATGATTCGAACGAAAGCCAAGGCCCATGAAATGCAACAAAACGCTTCCCGGAACGGGGGCGCTGAAACGTCTATTTCTTATTCCCTGTCGTTCGGGCTTGATGAGCCAGCCCCGGACTTGATCCGGGGCAATCCCTGCGTACACCGTCAGACCGGCGTTGAATTCCAACCGCTACGTGGCTGCGGCTTGGCGGGGACGTTGTGGATTGCGGGTCAGGCCCGCAAGGACAATAAAGAAGGGGCGGCTTCGAATCGTGGCGTGGTTAGCTTGTTCGAGCGTTTCAGCCGGTCTTGCCTGATTCCCGTCGGCACGGAAATGACTGGCAGTGCTGGTTTGCCAGCGCTTCAGGATTTTGGCGGATCGGGCAGCAGGCAGGCCTCGGCCATCTGCAGGTTGTTGTCCTTGGCGAAATTGAGCGCGAAATCCCAGGCCATCGGTTCGGCATCGCGCAACTCGGCATTGACCACGACGCATTTGACACCGTTGATGACGGTGGGAACGCACCAGGGCGAATACGTCAGGTGGCTGCCGCGCTGCGGGCCGCCGGGGCGGAACTGGCTCATCACGCCGCACAGCCTGTCGGCCCAGTCGCTGGGCCTGAAGGTTTTGCCGTCGTGGGTGATGCCCTGGATGAAGACTTCTTTGGGAGAATTGGAGACCATCGGATGGAAGGTTTTCTACGGGCCAAGGGCTAGGATAAACCCTATGCTGCAACGCGAAACAATTCTATCTTATATAAGACTCACGGCCTGTCGCGCTGGCTTTTGAGGGTTCCGGCCGGGCATGACAGTGATGCGGCATTGTCACCAAAACGCGTGAAGTCTGCGCCTAAAATCACGTCAGACCCGCTCTCATTTGTCGCGGCCACGTTGTCAATTGCCTACTGTCCCGGAGTTTTTTCCATGACCGCTGCCCTTCCCGATCACATCGAAGCCGCCTCCCCGCATGTGATGAACACCTACGGCCGCCTGCCTATCGCCCTCTCGCATGGTCAGGGCTGCCGCGTCTGGGATGTCAACGGCAAGTCCTACCTCGATGCGCTGGGCGGCATTGCGGTCAACACGGTCGGCCACAACCACCCCGGGCTGGTGGCCGCGCTGCGCGACCAGGTTGGCAAGATCATCCACAGCTCCAACTACTACCATGTGCCGCTGCAGGAAACGCTGGCGGCCAAGCTGGTCGAGCTGTCGGGGCTGGAGAACGTGTTCTTCTGCTCGACCGGGCTGGAAGCGAATGAAGCGGCGCTCAAGCTGGCGCGCAAGTTCGGCCACGACAAGGGCATAGCGCGGCCGGAAATCGTCGTTTATGAAAAGGCCTTCCACGGCCGCAGCATCGCCACCCTGAGCGCCACCGGCAACCCGAAGGTGCAGGCCGGTTTCGGCCCGCTTGTCGAAGGTTTCATCCGCGTGCCGATCAACAACATCGGCGAACTGAAGGCGGCTACCCAAGACAACCCGAACGTGGTGGCGGTGTTCTTCGAGGCCATCCAGGGCGAAGGCGGCGTCTACCCGATGGACAGCGAGTACCTGCAGCAGGTGCGCGCCTTGTGCGACGAACGCGACTGGCTGCTGATGATCGACGAGGTCCAGTGCGGCATGGGGCGCACCGGCAAATGGTTTGCGCACCAGTGGGCCGGCATCAAGCCCGATGTCATGCCGCTGGCCAAGGGCCTGGGCTCGGGCGTGCCCATCGGCGCGGTGGTCGCCGGCCCCCGGGCGGCGCACATCTTTGCGCCC
>JAQGMN010000214.1 GCA_028292345.1 Polaromonas sp.
CCTCAGGCGTGCTGCCCACATTGATGACCGGAAAGGTGTGGCGCGGCAGCGCCCGGATGCTGCCGGCGCCATCGGGCCGCAAAGCCTGCTCGAAGCTTTCCTGCAGGCGGTTGAGCTCGTCAAACAGGTCGCCGTAAAGGTTCAAGGTTCCATTCATGAGGTGCCTCTCCTTGGGTTGCGTTGTTAAAACCATCTTGGGGGCCAACAGGTCAGGCGCTTTGGCCCACTGCCGCATCGGGGGATTCGGCAGGAATGATTCCGACCTGCGCATGCGCAGCCGGCCCTGACTGCATCACGATATTGACGCCCCGGAAATATTCAAGGGGGGTTCGCAATGCCAGGCGATGAAACCGCCAGGTGAATGCGTTTTGCTTGATGCGCCTCAACTGGCACTTTGACCAGCGGCAGCAAGGCGGTCAACCGGAGCGTTCGGCCTCAGGCTTCAGGCAGGCGGTAGGCCGATGCCTCTTCGGCGGTTTCCAGCGCGGCGCGCGGCTGGTCGCTGTGCGAGACCCAGTAGCCGTCGGCCACATAGCCCGGGCCTTTCATCACCATCACGATGACGCAGCCAATGCCGACGGTCAGGACCATGGACCAATGAAAGACGATCACGCCGCCCACCATGTAATCCATCATCTGCATCCAGCGGACTTCGTTGGCATCCGGCATTGGCTCGGCCAGCAGGTGCAGCAGGGCCAGGCCCAGCAAGGGCAACACCGTCCCGGTCAGGGCAATCAGCGGCAGCTTGCGCCAGAGGCGCCATTCCAGACCGCTGGTGGCGCGGTGGTGATGGGGAATTTTTTTAAACCAGTTCATGACGTCCACCTGTGAAATTGAGCCCGTGGTTTCAAGGGTAAGCCTTTATCCTTTTGTGACCATTGCGCCCAGCAAATGCCCGGCCTGCCGCCAGCCCAGGCGGCACCGGCGCAATACCCGGCGCTTGCCGCGCCTTCAGGGTATGGGGTTCAGCGTTTTACCTGCTCGCGCCTTGTCCCTGTTTACTGTGGGCCACCCTGTGCATAACCTTGTTCAAAAGCCCCGAAAGCCGCGCCAGCACTGGCTTATCGGGTGCTGCCTTTTAAATCACCAAACCGCTTGCCGGCGGTGCATGAAATCCGCTTGTTTGCCTATGAAAACCTGTTTTCCGGATCATTTCCAACCCGCTTGCTGTTTTTCGCATGTCCACCGCCGCCGACCTCAAATTACCCACGAATTCTGTGCGCTACCTTGTGGATAACAATGTTCACAACTTGACAAACCCGCACCGGCGCTGGCTTTGCGGGCCCTGCCCGGCAATTGACCAGTCCGCCGCCAGGGCGGCCCGGCACCGCCTTGGACGGCCTGCGCCATGGCTTTTATTTTTTGCATGCAGCCTGCTGCGACTGTAAGGGGATGGCCTGAAGCAATGTCGGAAGCCGGGACCGATTTTTCACAACTTCCCAGGAAAAAGACATGAAAAAAGGCGCATCCAGCGCCTTTTTTGTCAGTGTGCCGGTCCAGCCCGGCCTTGCTCCGTTCAGGCCGGTCTATTGCACGCGGCGCTCGATGGTGATGTTCTCGACCTCCACCCGCCGGTTGGGCTCCAGGCACTTGATCAGCGCGGGAAGCTGCCTGTCGGTGCAGGTCACGACCGGATCGGCTTCGCCCTTGCCCCGCGACTTCAGGCGCGCGGCGTCCACGCCCTTGCCCGACAGGTAGGTCTTGACGGCGGCGGCGCGGCGCTCGGACAGTTTCTGGTTGTAGGCGCTGGCGCCGATGCGGTCGGTGTAGCCGGTGATGACAATGTCGCTGACCTCGGCATGGCGGCCCAGGGCGCTGGCGATTTCATCCAGCCTGGCCTGCGGCATGCGCAACTCGGCGCTGTCGAAGGCGAACAGCTCGGTCGCCGACAGGGTGTACTTTTCAAAACGCGGTGCAGGCGCCAGTGGCGGCGGTGGTGCCACGGCCACGATCTCCCGGACCGGCTCGGCGGCCGCCATGCGCGGCGCAGGTGCCTGGGCCTTGCCGCCAAAACGGTAGATCAGGCCGACCGACACCAGGTCGATGTGGCCCCGGTTGCCGATGGCGTCGTTGACGCGGTAGCGTTCGGCCTCGGCGCGCACGGCGAGCGACTCGCTCAACGCATATTGCAGCCCCAGGCCGAGCTTGTAGTTGGTCTCGTTCTTGCGCGGGTTGGGATTGGTCACCCGGACGGCGCCGGTGCCGCTGAAGGAATCGCGGGCCTGCGCATAGTTCAGCCCGGCCCGGCCGAACACCGAGAACTTCTCGCTCAGCGGAACACTGCCGACCAGGTCGAGGTTCAGGCCCCGCAGCTTGATGCGGCCGTCGAGCGTGCCGGCCGGCACGGTGGTGGCGGTGTAGCCGAAATTCCCGAGGTCGAAATAGCCGCCCTCGACCGCGAAATTGCGGTTCAGCTGGTAGCCGCCAAAAATCTTGTAGCCGGTGGAGCGGTCGTCATCATTGATGCTGCTGGCGCTGAAGCCGCTGCCCAGCAGGCTGCGGTTGATCCGCTCGTCGTCGATGGTGGCGGCCGAGCGGCCGACGTTGGCGCCGCCGTACCAGCCCGAATCCTGCGCCGAGACGCCTGCGCCGGACAGAATCGCCAGCCCTGCCACGCCCAGCGCACGGGAAAATTTACTGAATGTCATGTTTATTCCAAGAGTTTTAGAAACCGCCCGCGGTTCCAGCGGTTGTTTCCATCCGGATTTGAAACATGGGCTGATCCGCAGGGGTCAGGCCATGCTCATAATTTTTCTGAAAGCGAGCGATGGCGCTCACTTCAGATGTTGCTTGTTACTGCTCGCCTCAAGGAGCAGGTTTCGTCACGGTGTTGCTGTCCAGCGAGACTGCGGCGATCCTCGTCAACGCTCTGCCGTTGAGCACCGCGCCGGTATTCAAGGTGACCGATTGGTCCGCAAGAATGTTTCCCTTGAAATCAGACGTGGTTCCCAACGTAGCCGACGTGCCGACTTGCCAGAACACATTCTTGGCCTGGGCGCCGCCGGAAAGAATAATCTGCCGCGCCGCGGTGGTCGTCAGCGTCGAGGCGATCTGAAAAATCCAGAT
>JAQGMN010000202.1 GCA_028292345.1 Polaromonas sp.
GAAACGCATTTCAATGCCCAGGTGCCTTGCGAATGGCTGGACTCGACCGCCATCAGCTACACCATCTACACCAGCGGCACCACCGGCAAGCCCAAGGGCGTGCAGCGCGACACCGCCGGCTACACCGTGGCGCTGGCCGCCAGCATGAAGCACATTTTCGACGGCCGGGCCGGCGAAACCTTCTTCTCGACCAGCGACATCGGCTGGGTCGTCGGGCACAGCTACATCGTCTACGGCCCGCTGATCGCCGGCATGGCGACCATCATGTACGAAGGCCTGCCGACGCAGGGCATGGACAAGAAGCCCAACGGCGGCATCTGGTGGGAACTGGTCGAAAAGTACAAGGTCACCGTCATGTTCAGCGCGCCGACCGCCGTGCGCGTGCTGAAAAAGCAGGACCCGGCGCTCCTGAGCAAATACGACCTGTCCAGCCTGCGCGCGCTGTTCCTGGCCGGCGAGCCGCTCGATGAGCCGACCGCCCGCTGGATCAGCGAAGGCCTGAATGTGCCGATCATCGACAACTACTGGCAGACCGAAAGCGGCTGGCCGATCCTGACGATCGCCAACGGCGTCGAGAAAAAGCCCAGCAAGTTTGGCAGCCCCGGCATTCCGATGTACGGCTACAACGTCAAGCTGCTGCACGAAGCCACCGGCGAGGAACTCACCACGCCGGGCGAAAAGGGCGTGGTCGTCATCGAAGGGCCGACGCCGCCAGGCTTCATGCAGACCATCTGGCAGGACGATGCGCGCTTCGTCAACACCTACTGGAAGAGCATTCCGGGCAAGCTGGTGTACAGCACCTTCGACTGGGGCATCCGCGATGCCGACGGCTACTTCTTCATCCTGGGCCGCACCGACGACGTGATCAATGTTGCCGGCCACCGGCTTGGCACGCGCGAGATCGAGGAAAGCATTTCCGGCCATGCGCAGGTGTCCGAGGTGGCCGTGGTCGGCGTGGCCGACAACCTCAAGGGCCAGGTGGCGATGGCGTTTGCCGTGCTCAAGGATTCGAGCGTACTCAACGACACCGCCGCCTGCGCCAAGCTCGAAGCCGAGATCATGAAGCGCGTGGACAACGACCTGGGCGCCGTCGCCCGGCCGGCGCGCGTGCGCTTCGTCACCGTGCTGCCCAAGACGCGCAGCGGCAAGCTGCTGCGCCGCGCCATCCAGGCGGTGTGCGAAGGCCGCGATGCCGGCGATTTGACGACCATGGACGACCCGGCCGCGCTGCAGCAGATCCGGGACCGGGTCGAGGCGGTCTGAAAATCACAGACTGAAGCCCTGAAGGGGTGCTGGCTGCTCGCGCGGCCTGCACCCTTTTTTATATTGTTCAGGACATGCAAGTTCTTGCCCGGCAGCGCAGCCATCGGCTGCGACGCTTCACGCCAGCCGCAATTGCGCCTGTTGCGCCACCCGGATGCAATCCTTCATGTGCTCCTCGCCGAAGTAGCGGATGGCCGCATAGCCGACGCTGGCCGCCACCAGCTGGCCGGCCAGCGGGATGTACTTGGCGAGTTGCTTGGTCGCCATGCGCGTGCCGATCTTGGTGGCTGCCTTGATGACCAGGTCGCGGCTGATGAACTTGCCCACCAGCACCGAGCCGACCATCGCCACGGCTTTTTCGACCTGTTCGCGCTTGGTGGGGTCGAGCTGGTCGATCTGCTCGGGCGCCAGGCCGAACTCCTTGTTGATCTGGGGGATCAGCCTGGACAGCAGGGCGGCGTCCACCGCCCAGTCCAGGCCGGGCACCGGCACGGCGCTGGCCACGGCGGCCATCAGCGCGCGCTTGTGGAGCAGCTTGCGGCTGCGCTGGACGGCAGCCTGAAGGACCGCGTCGTCAGAAGAGGCCAGTTTCAGGGGAGTTGGCATGGCTCGAAACCTTTCATGGGATGGCAGTCTTGCGTGCGATCGCTTGTATCACACGGCAAGGAAGGCAGCCCGCCAGCCCCAGCCATGACCGGCTGAACCCGAAGCGTTTTAAGCCGCGACGGCTTCGAGCTTTTCCGTCACTTCCAGCCAGCGCTCTTCGAGTTTGGCCAGGTCGGCTTCAATCACCTTCAGGCGCTTGCCGGCCTGGGCAATTTCCGCAGGCGACTTCGACGCGGTCAGCAGCGTTTCCAGGTTGGCTTTTTCGCTGTTCATGCTCTGCATCTGGCGGTCGATTTTTTCCAGTTCCTTGCGCAGCGGCTTGGCGGCGTCCGACTGCTGCTGGCGGCGCTGGGCGTCTTCCTTCTTGCTGGACGAATTTTTAGCATCCAAAGTGCTTGCGGCGCTTGCTGTATCTGCGCTGGATACTACTTTTTTGGTAGCAGCCGTGGCGGCCGGGCTGATGTTCGACTTTTTTGCTTCCTCGCGCTGGCGTTTGGCCTCGTCCAGCAGGTAGCGCTGGTAGTCGTCCAGGTCGCCGTCGAAGGGCGCGACGCCGCCGCGCGAGACCATCCAGAACTCGTCGCAGACGGCGCGCAGCAAGGCGCGGTCGTGGCTGACCAGCATCACCGTGCCTTCGAACTCGTTGAGCGCCATCGACAGCGCCTCGCGCGTGGCCAGGTCCAGGTGGTTGGTCGGCTCGTCGAGCAGCAAGAGGTTGGGCCGCTGCCAGACGATCATGCACAGCACCAGGCGCGCCTTTTCGCCGCCGCTCATGCTGCCCACGGACTGCTTGACCATGTCGCCGCCAAAGTTGAAGTTGCCCAGGAAGCTGCGCAGGTCCTGCTCGCGGGTCGGCTGGTTGCCCAGCTTGCCGGCGGCCGTCACTTCCTTGACCAGGCGGATCATGTGCTCCAGCGGGTTGTCGGCCGGGCGCAGCACGTCGAGTTCCTGCTGGGCGAAGTAGCCGATGTTCAGGCCCTTGCCCTCGGTCATGTCGCCTGAAATCGGCGCCAGCGCACGGGCAATGGTTTTGACCACGGTCGATTTGCCCTGGCCGTTGGCGCCCAGGATGCCGATGCGCTGGCCGGCCAGCACGGACTTGCTGACGTTCTGCACGATGACGGTGGGCGGCGTGCCTTCGGGTGCATCCTCGGGCGCGGGATAGCCGAAGAAGGCGTTCTGCATCGACAGCATCGGGTTGGGCAGGTTCGCCGGTTCCTTGAACTCGAAGGTGAAATCGGCCTCGGCCAGCAGCGGCGCGATTTTTTCCATCCGGTCCAGCGCCTTGACGCGGCTTTGCGCCTGCTTGGCCTTGCTGGCCTTGGCCTTGAAGCGGGCGATGAACTTCTGCAGGTGGGCAATCTTGTCCTGCTGCTTGGAGTAGGCGCCCTGCTGCAGCGCCATCTGCTCGGCTCGCAAATCTTCAAATTTGCTGTAGTTGCCTCCGTAACGGGTCAGCTTGGCGCTTTCGATGTGCACCGTCACATCGGTCACGGCATCCAAAAATTCGCGGTCATGGCTGATGACCAGCATGGTGCCCTGGTAGCGCTTGAGCCAGGCTTCGAGCCACACCAGCGCGTCCAGGTCCAGGTGGTTGGTCGGCTCGTCAAGCAGCAGCAAGTCCGACGGGCACATCAGCGCGCGTGCCAGCTGCAGGCGCATGCGCCAGCCGCCCGAAAAGCTGTTGACCGGGTTGTCGAGCTCGCTGAGCTTGAAGCCCAGGCCCAAAATGAGCGCCTGCGCCCGGGCCTGGGCGTCGTGCGCGCCCGAGTCGTACAAATCCATGTAGGCATGCGCCATGCGGTCGCCGTCGCCGCTGAGTTCGGCCGCATCGACTTCGGCCTGCGCGGCCAGCAGCACCACGTCGCCCTCGATCACGTAGCTGGTGGCGCTTTGCTCGGTTTCGGGCATGTCCTGCGCGACCTGCGCCATTTTCCACTGCGCCGGAATGTAGTATTCGCCGCCATCCTCGTGCAGCGTGCCGTTGAGCATGGCGAACAGCGACGACTTGCCCGCGCCGTTGCGGCCCACCAGGCCGACATTCTCGCCAGGGTTCAGGGTGACAGTCGCGCTGTCGAGAATCACTTTGGAGCCGCGACGCAGCACCACGTTTTTAAGGGTAATCATGTAAACCAACAGACTGAAGAAATAGGGTCGGGTCGCAAGGCGCCCGGCAAAGCGCTTGCGCTCCGACATACGAAAGCGAAGGTTCAGGCCAGCTGTTCCCGCGTCAGCAGCAAAACCTGGTCAGGGCCGGCGCTGGTTTCAAACCAGAGCGGCTCCAGGTGCGGAAAAGCGCGTTCAAAATTCCCGCGCTCGTTGCCGATTTCCAGCACCAGGACGGCATTTTCGTTCATTTGCGCGGCTATGGTCAGAAAAAGGCCGCGAATGAAATCCATGCCGTCGGCGCCTCCGGCCAACGCCAGGCCGGGTTCGGCCTTGAATTCGGCAGGCAGGGCGGTCATGCTGACGGCATTCACATAGGGCGGGTTGCACAGGATCAGGTCGTATGGGCCGGGGCAGGCGGCCAGTCCGTCCGATTCGATCAGTGTGATGCGCTCGGCCAGCTGGTGCCGGTCCACATTGATGCGCGCCACCGCCAGCGCGTCCGGGCTGATGTCGGCGGCGTCGACCACCACGTCCGGATAGGCCATGGCGGCCAGCACGGCCAGGCTGCCGTTGCCGGTGCACAGGTCGAGCACGCGGTGCGTTTCCTCGCTCAGCCAGTCGTCGATGCGGCCGTCATCGAGCAGCTCGGCGATCAGGGAGCGCGGAATGATCACGCGCTCGTCGACATAAAAAGGCACGCCCATCAGCCAGGCTTCGTTCGTCAGGTAGGCGGCGGGCTTGCGCGTGCGGATGCGCTGGTCCACCAGCCCGGCGACCTGCGCCTGTTCCTCGGGCGCTACCGGCCGGTTCTCGACCGATTCCAGGTCGTCCAGCTCCAGGTCCAGCTTCCACAGCACCAGCCAGGCGGCTTCGTCGAACGCATTGGTCGTGCCCTGGCCGTAGCCGTCGAAAAAAGTCAAGCCGGCGGCATCGAGCCGGTCGGCCATCTGCTCGATCACCTCCAGCACGGTCACGGTGGGGGCGGGGGTGGTCGTTGTCATGCCAGGCCTGCCAGGCGTTCGAGCACGCCCTTGTAGATGTTCTTGAGCGGATCGATGTCACTGACCGCCACGCATTCATCGATCTGGTGGATGGTCGCATTGACCGGCCCGAGTTCAATCACCTGCGGGCAGACCTTGGCAATGAAGCGGCCGTCGCTGGTGCCGCCGGTGGTGGACAGTTCGGTCTGCAGGCCGGTCTCGGCCAGGATCGCGCCGCGCACCGCATCGACCAGCGTGCCCGGCGTGGTCAGGAAGGGCAGGCCGCCCAGCGTCCACTTCAGGTCGTATTCGAACTGGTGCCGGCTCAAAATGGCCAGCAGGCGCTGCTGCAGGCGCTCGGGCGTGGATTCGGTGCAGAAGCGGAAATTGAAGTCCACCACCAGCTCGCCCGGAATCACGTTGGTCGCGCCGGTGCCCGCGTGGACATTGGACACCTGCCAGCTGGTCGCCGGAAAGAAGGCGTTGCCCGCGTCCCATTGCGTGGCCACCAGTTCGGCCAGCGCGGGCGCGAACAGGTGGATCGGGTTTTTCGCCAGGTGCGGATAGGCAATATGGCCCTGCACGCCCTTGACCGTGAGCTTGCCGCTCAGCGTGCCGCGGCGGCCGTTCTTGATCATGTCGCCCAGCTTGTCGACCGACGTGGGCTCGCCGACGATGCAGTAATCGAGCACCTCGCCGCGGGCCTTGAGCTGCTCGCAGACGACGACCGTGCCGTCGAGGCCGGGGCCTTCCTCGTCGCTGGTGATCAAAAAAGCCATCGACAGCGCCGGCCGGGGATGCGCCGCCAGGAATTCCTCGACCGCCACCACCATGGCCGCAATCGACGTTTTCATGTCGGCCGCGCCGCGCCCGTACAGCTTGCCCGCGCGGTGGCTGGGCGTGAACGGGTGGCTGTGCCACTGATCCAGCGGCCCGGTCGGCACCACGTCGGTATGGCCGGCAAACACCAGCGTCCTGGCGCGGTGGCCGGTGGCGGCTGGATTTGCTATTGATTCAATAGCTGGCTGCGCAGGCGCAGCTTGCGCAGAAGGGCTGAAACCTTCAAATTTTGCCCACAGGTTGGTGACCCGGAAGTGCTCGGGTCCGCTGACAATGGTTTCACACTGGAAACCGAGCGGCGCCAGCCGCGCAATCAGCAGGTCCTGGCAGCCGGCATCGTCGGGCGTCGCCGAAGCGCGGGAAATCAGTTGCTCGGCAAGGTGGAGTGTTCGGGACATAAAAAAATCAGTGGTTGCTCAGTTTGCCTGAAGCGAAAGCGAAAGGCGACTGCCACGCCGGAGGTATTTGAGAAGTCAGAGAGCGAAATAAAGGAGGCACAGCGACCATCGTGGGGGAGGTAGGAGTTTCAGGCCATCCAGGGCCGCGGAACCGGCTTCGCCGGGCCGCAGGCGCAGCGGCCCCCTCGGGGGGCAGGGAGCCACACGCAGTGGGCGACCGTGGGGGCCATATTCAGTGCCTGACGTCGAAAGTGATCTCGGTGAACGACGGTTCGTCATCCGGATCGATGCCGGACCCGTCGCCCTTGGCCTTGCCTGCGGTGAAATCGTTTTCCAGCCGCCACATCAGGTTGGTCGGCGAATCGGCGTTTGCCAGGCCTTCCTTGCGCGTCACCGTGCCTTCGGTGATCAGCCGGGCAATGTGCTGCTCGAAGCTCTGCGAGCCTTCGGCCATGGATTTTTCCATGGTTTCCTTGACGCCCGAAAAGTCGCCCTTCTCGATCAGCTCGGCCACCAGCTTGGTGTTGAGCAGGACTTCGACCGCGGGAATGCGGTCGTTGTTCAGGCTGCGCAGCAGGCGCTGGGAAACCACCGCCTTCAGCGCGGCCGCCAGGTCGCCGAGCATGGTCAGCCGGACTTCGACCGGATAGAAGCTCAGGATGCGGTTGAGTGCCTGATAACTGTTGTTGGCATGCATGGTCGCCAGGCACAGGTGGCCCGACTGCGCATAGGCGATCGCCGCCGACATGGTTTCGCGGTCTCGGATTTCGCCGATCATGATCACGTCGGGCGCCTGGCGCAGCGCATTTTTCAGCGCCACCTGCAGCGACTGGGTGTCGCTGCCGACTTCGCGCTGGTTGATGACCGATTTCTTGTTGGTGTAGTAATACTCGATCGGGTCTTCGATCGTCAGGATGTGCCCGGTCGCGGTCTCGTTGCGCCGGTCAATCATCGAGGCCAGCGTGGTGCTTTTTCCGGCGCCGGTCGCGCCCACCATCAGGATCAGGCCGCGCTTTTCCATGATCAGGTCGCCCAGCAGCGGCGGCAGGTTCAGGCTGGTCAGCGCGGGAATCTTGTTCGGAATGTAGCGGATCACCGCGGCATAGGTGCTTCGCTGGCGAAAACCGCTGATGCGGAAGTTGCCCAGGCCTTCGACCTGCAGCGCCATGTTGAGTTCGCCGATTTCATCGAGTTCCTCGATCCGCGCGGGCGGCAGCACTTCGGCCAGCAGCGTGCGCGTGGCATCGGCCGGAAGGATCTGCGCATTGATCGGAATGGACTGCCCGTTGATCTTGATCATGGCAGGCGAATGCGCCGACAGGTAAACGTCAGACGCCTTCTTGTCCACCATCAAGCGCAGAATTCTTTCCATCGTGGCCATGGTTCAGCTTTCGTTAGGACGTTGAGACATCGTGGTGGCCAGCGCCAAGCCGCTCCAGACAAAGCCAGCCCAAAAAAGGCGGCAGCGCACTACGTGAAGCGACAAGCGTGCAGAAGGCGACCCCAAACCAGCCAGGGCCGCGGAACCGGCTTAGCCGGGCCGCAGGCGCAGCGGCCCCCCCGGGGGGCAGCGAACCACACGAAGTGGGGAGCGTGGGGGCCATCAGTCCCGCAGCAGGTCGTTCAGGCTGGTGGTGGCGCGGGTCTTGGCATCGACCCGCTTGACGATGACGGCGCAATACAGGCTGTACTTGCCGCCGGCCTTGGGCAGGTTGCCCGACACCACGACCGAGCCGGCCGGAATGCGGCCGTAGCTCACGGTGTCGCTTTCGCGGTCGTAAATCGGCGTGCTCTGGCCGATGTACACGCCCATCGAGATCACCGAGTTTTCCTCGACGATCACGCCTTCGACGATTTCGGAACGCGCGCCGATGAAGCAGTTGTCCTCGATGATGGTCGGGTTCGCCTGCATCGGCTCGAGCACGCCGCCAATGCCGACGCCGCCCGACAGATGCACGTTCTTGCCGATCTGCGCGCAGGAACCCACCGCGGCCCAGGTGTCGACCATCGTGCCTTCATCGACATAAGCGCCGATGTTGACATAGCTGGGCATCAGGATCGCCCCCTTGGCAATGAAGCTGCCCCGGCGCGCCACGGCGGGCGGCACCACGCGAACGCCGGTGGCGCGCATTTCCTGCTCGCTCAGGTGCGAGAACTTGGTCGGCACCTTGTCGTAAAAGCCCAGTTCGCCGGCGCGCATCAACTCGTTGTCCTTCAGGCGAAAGCTCAGCAGCACGGCTTTCTTGATCCACTGGTGAACCGTCCACTGGCCGACGCCCTGCCGCGTGGCGACGCGCAGCGAGCCGTTGTTGAGTTCGGCAATCGTCTGCTCGACGGCATCCAGCACCTCCTGCGGCGCGGCGGTGGGCGAGAGGCTGGCGCGGTTTTCCCAGGCGGCGTCGATGATGGCTTGGAGGTGGTCTTGTGTCATTTTTTAAGAATCTCAGAGAGCTTTGGATTGGATGAACTGGACGATGCGGCGGGCCGCTTCGACGCATTCTGCGGTTTCGGCCACCAGCGCCATGCGGATTCGGCCGGCGCCGGGATTGAACCCCTGCGCATCGCGCGCCAGGAAACTGCCCGGCAGCACGACGACATTGTAAAGAGCCAACAATTCACGTGAAAACGCCGTGTCCGAACCCTGGAACGCCGCCGGCACGGCCGCCCACAGGTAAAAGCCGGCGTCGGGCAGGGCCACGTCCATCACGCCGGCCAGCAGCGGCGTGACCTGCGCGAACTTTTCGCGGTACCGGGCGCGGTTGTCGATGACATGCGCCTCGTCGGCCCAGGCGGCCATGCTGGCGGCCTGCACGATGGGGCTCATGGCGCTGCCGTGGTAGGTGCGGTAGAGCAGGAACGACTTGATGAGGGCCGCATCGCCGGCGACAAAACCGCTGCGCAGGCCGGGCACGTTGCTGCGCTTGGACAGGCTGGTCAGCGCGATCAGGTTTTTAAAATCGTGGCGGCCGAGCTTGGCGGCGGCTTCCAGCCCGCCCAGCGGGGCTTCGCTGCGGAAATAAATCTCGCTGTAGCATTCGTCCGAGGCAATCACGAAGCCGTGCTCGTCGCTCAGGCGAAACAGCAGTTCCCATTCGTCGATCCCCATCACCGCGCCGGTCGGGTTCCCGGGCGAGCAGACAAACAGCAACTGGGTTTTTTCCCACACCGCCGCGGGCACGGCGGCCCAGTCGATGCCGAAGTTGCGCGCCGCCTCGCTCGGCGCGAACCACGGCGCGGCGCCGGCCAGCAGCGCCGCGCCTTCGTAGATTTGGTAGAACGGGTTGGGGCTGATGACTGTTGCACCGGGCTGGCTCGGGTCGATCACGGTTTGCGCCAGCGCGAACAGCGCCTCGCGCGAGCCGTTGACCGGCAGTATCTGCGTCGCCGGGTCCACCTTCAGCCCGCCGTAGCGCCGCGCCAGCCAGTCGCTCAGGGTCTGGCGCAATTTGGGTTCGCCCAGCGTGCCGGGGTAGCTCGCCAGGCCGCCAAGGCTGCCCGTCAGCGCATCCTTGATGAGCTGCGGCGTGGCATGGCGCGGCTCGCCGATGCCCAGGCTGATGGGTAGGTACGCCGGGTTGGGCGTGACATCGGCATGCAGCTGGCGCAGCCGCTCGAAGGGGTAGGGCTGGAGGCGGGAAAGCAGGGGATTCATGGGGTGCGATTATCTCTGACGGATGAAGCGCCGCTTCACTCCCCAGTGCCCTATTTGTGCCACAGGCTGTGGCACAAACGCCAGCCTGCGCTGGATGCCGCGCTGTGAAAATCATCATTCCGCGCAGTGCATTACAAATTTCCAATGCCAGCTAACCATGTTGGTAAGCCAGTTAGGCTGTTATTTTTACTATGAATTTAATAGCTGCTTACCCAGATGCAGCATGCGCTAGACGCTGATTATTCATAAAATTAGGTGAATTCAGGCTTGTAGACTGGTTTTCGGTCAGGCGTATGGACTTCGCTTTGCTGTCAATGTCAAGCCATCCAGTCTTCAAGTTTGAGCTTCGACACTTTTTCAAAGTGCCGGATGTTGTGGGTGACCAGAATCAGGTCTTCGGCCAGCGCATGGGCGGCAATCCGGGTGTCGAGTTCGCCAATCGGCGTGCCCTGGCGCTTGTGCAGCGCCTTGATGGCGCCGTAGTGGTCAGCCGCTGCCGTCGTCCAGGGTAGTGTGGGCAGCTGGTCTAACAGCAAGTCAATCCGGCGCCGCCTCTTGTCGGTGGTGGCCATCAAGGCTTGACCGTAGCGCATTTCTGCGCGAGTCAGCACCGAAATGACGGCCTCCTGGGCTTGCAAGGCATGCGCCATGCGTTCGACCAGCGCTGCTTCGAATCCCTTGAGGAAATAACCGAGGATATTGATGTCAAGCAGATAGGGCTTCACCGCTGGACCCCTGTAGCGGGCAGCGGTTCAGCCCATTCTTCAAGGGGATTGGGTGATGCTTCATCAGACCGCTCGGGAATGAAGTCTTCCGTAAAAGGGTTTTCCTTGATCATTTTGATCAGCTCAGCGAGATCGCGTTGGCGTTTGTCATTGTCTTTCGGTTTGATGGTTATCTCACCTGTAATGTCGTTTTTGGTGATCCACACCTCGGTTGCATCAACCCTGAACGCCTTGGGTAATCGGATGGCCTGGCTGTTGCCCGTGGTAAAGACTTTGGCTGTTGCTGGCATGGTGAGCTCCCCAGTTTTCGGATTAATGTATATATGAAAACGTAAAAAAATTTTATCACCGGCCAAGCGATCATTTCAGGATCGCTGTTGCTTTTTTACGGCCTTGGCGGCGTATGCAACTGCGCTTAAAAACCGTGCGTCGCTCGGGTAACATCACAGGCCGTGTTCCGCCCGCCCGTGGCGCTGCGGGTTCACAAGCGTTAAAACCATCAACGAGTTAGCCCCAGGCTCAACAACACAGGCCCGCCGTGCGTCTCAATTCGATCAAGTTAGCCGGTTTCAAGTCGTTTGCCGACCCGACCCATTTCCAGCTGCCGGGCCAGCTGGTCGGCGTGGTCGGCCCCAACGGCTGCGGCAAGTCCAACATCATGGACGCCGTACGCTGGGTCCTGGGCGAGAGCAAGGCGTCGGAACTGCGCGGCGAGTCGATGCAGGACGTGATCTTCAGCGGCACCACCACCCGCAAGTCGGCCAGCCGCGCCAGCGTGGAGC
The DNA here is from genome assembly GCA_028292345.1 of Polaromonas sp. Lineage (GTDB taxonomy): Bacteria > Pseudomonadota > Gammaproteobacteria > Burkholderiales > Burkholderiaceae_C > Polaromonas. The sequence goes on from JAQGMN010000202.1 coordinate 11,356, forward strand.
TGGTGTTCGACAATGCCGACCACCGGGCTGGCGGGCAATGGGGCCAGTATGAGGAAATCGCCGTCAAGCGGGTGTTGACGCGCGACGGCACGTCGAGCTACTACCTGAACAACCAGCCGGTTCGCCGCCGCGACGTGCAGGACGTGTTCCTGGGCACCGGGCTGGGGCCGCGCGCCTACGCCATCATCGGCCAGGGCACGATCAGCCGCATCATCGAATCCAAACCCGAGGAACTGCGCCTGTTCCTCGAAGAAGCCGCCGGCGTGTCCAAGTACAAGGAGCGCCGCCGCGAAACCGCCAACCGCTTGAGCGACACGCGCGAGAACCTGATTCGCGTCGAAGACATCCTGCGCGAACTCAATGCCAATCTGGAACGGCTCGAAAAGCAGGCCGAAGTCGCCCTGCGCTACAACATGCTGCAGGCCGCCGGCACCCTGAAGCAGCACCAGCTGTGGTTCATGAAGCGCGCCGAGAGCGAGGCCGACCAGGCCAGGGTCCGGCTGGAGGCCGGGAAATCGATCAATGACCTGGAAAGCCGCGTGGCCGATTTGCGCCATGTCGAGGCCGATCTGGAAACCATCCGCCAGGCGCACTATGCGGCCGGCGACCAGGTCAACCAGGCGCAGGGCAAGCTGTACGAGGCCAGCGCCGAGGTGGGGCGGCTGGAAGCCGAAATCCGCTTCGTGGTCGAGGGCCGGCTGCGCGTGGAGCAGCGTCTGCTCCAGCTGAAAGAGCAATCCGCCCAGTGGGCCACGCGCGGCGAAGACGCGGCGGTCGAGTCCGAAAGCCTGGCCGGGCAAAGCTTTGACGCCGAGGAAAAGGCCGAACTGCTGGCCGCGCAGCTGGAGGAGCAGCAGGACCAGCTGCCGGCGCTCGAAGAAGCGCTGCGCCAGGCCCAGGCGGCGGCGAATGCGCAGCGCGCCGGCGTGGCGCAGGTGCAGCAGCAACTCCAGGTGCTGGCCGCCGAGCAGCGCCATGTGCAAGAGCAGCTGCGCATGCTCGGTCTGCGCCATGAGCGCCTGTCGGCGGACCGCAAGGCGCTGGGCGCACCCGACGAGGCGCGGCTGGCCAGCCTGAATTCGCAGCTCGACGATGCGCATGAAGCGCAGGCCGTGGCAGAGGCTCGACTGCAGGAACTGACCGAAGCCGTGCCGCAGCTGGACGAGGCGCGGCGTTCGCTTCAGCAGGCGGCCAATGCCGAATCGGCCCGGCGCGCCGACCTGTCGGCGAAGCTCGAAGCGCTCAAGGCGCTGCAGGAAAAGGTCAGGACCGACGGCAAGCTCAGGCCCTGGCTGGCCAGGCACGGCCTTGAGCATCTTCAGGGCCTGTGGAGCCGCCTGCACATCGAGCAGGGCTGGGAAAACGCGCTGGAAGCCGCGCTGCGCGAGCGCCTGGGCGCGCTGGAGGTCAGCCGGCTCGACATCGTGCGCGGTTTTGCCGGCACCGACGCGCGCGGCCAGATGCAGGGCCCGCCCGCCAAGCTGTCGTTCTACACGCCGCCGCAGGCCGCCGTGCCAGGCCGCGCCAGTCCGGCGCACACTCTCAAGCCGCTGGTTGACCTGCTGCGCCTGAACGACGCCGGGCTGTCGGCGCTGCTGGACGACTGGCTGGACGGCTGCTTCACCGCGCCGACGCTCGACGACGCCCTGGCCGCGCGCGGCCGGCTGGAGCCCGGCCAGGCGATCTATGTCATGGGCGGCCATGCGGTCACGGCGCACAGCGTGAGCTTTTACGCGCCCGATTCCGAGCAGGCCGGCCTGCTGGCGCGTGCGCAGGAGATCGACAACCTCGAAAAAGGCCTGCGCGCGCAAGCGCTGATCAGCGAGGAAGCCCGGGCGGCGCTGGCCCGCGCTGAAGCCAGCTACCTGGACGCCAGCCAGCGCCTGGCGGCGGCGCGCCGCGAAGCGGCCGAAGGGCAGAACCAGCGCCATGCGCTGCAGGTCGAAGTGCTGCGCTTGAGCCAGCTGGCCGAGCAGGCGCGCGCGCGCAGCCAGCAGATCCAGGCCGACCTGGCCGAAATCGAGGCCCAGCTTGAGGAACTGCAGGAGCGCAAGATCACCGCCGAGGGGCGGTTTGAAGAACTCGACATGCAGCTGGCCGACAGCCAGGAGCGCCATGCCCAGCTGGAAGACCGCGTGATCGCCACCGAGCGCCGCCGCGCCGAATCGCGCGAGCAGCAGCGCACGCTGGAGCGGCAACTGCAGGAAGCGCAGTTTGCGCTGCGCACCCTGGCCGCGCGGCGCGAGGAACTGGCGCGCTCCATCGCCATTGCCGCAGCCCAGGCATCGTCGATTGCCGCCGAGGAAGGCCGCGCCCGGGACGAACTGTCGCGCCTGACGGACGCGGCCGCGCAGGGCGGGCTTCAGGATGCGCTGAATGCCAAGATGGCGCGCGAAGCCGAGCTGCTGGCCCAGCGCAGCCACTACGACGACCTGACCCACCGGCTGCGCAGCAGCGACGAGCGCCGCGCCGCGCTGGAACGCGAACTCGATCCGCTGCGCCAGCGCATCACCGAATTCCAGCTGAAAGAGCAGGCCGCCCGGCTGGGCTTCGAGCAATATGCCCAGCTGCTGCTTGACGCGCAGGCCGACCTGCCGGCGGTCCAGGCGTCCATCGAGGCCGGCAACGTCCGCATCGGCGGCCTGCAGGGCGAAATCGACCGCATCCAGCGTGATATTCACGCGCTGGGCGCAGTGAACCTGGCCGCGCTGGACGAGCTGGCCATCGCCCGGGAACGCAAGCAGTTCCTCGACGCGCAGTCGGCCGACCTGAACGAGGCCATGGCGACGCTGGAGGACGCGATCCGCAAGATCGACATGGAAACCCGCGATTTGCTCTCCAGCACCTTTGAAGCCGTCAATGGCCACTTCGGCCGCATGTTTCCGGAGCTGTTCGGCGGCGGCAATGCCCGGCTGGTGATGACCGGCGAGGAAATCCTGGACGCCGGCGTGCAGGTCATGGCGCAGCCGCCGGGCAAGAAAAACCAGACCATCCACCTGCTCTCGGGCGGCGAAAAGGCGCTGACCGCGATTGCGCTGGTGTTCGCGATTTTCCAGCTCAATCCGGCGCCGTTCTGCCTGCTGGACGAGGTCGATGCGCCGCTCGACGATGCCAACACCGAACGGTATGCCAAACTCGTGTCCAGCATGAGCAAGGAAACCCAGTTTTTATTCATCAGCCACAACAAGATCGCCATGGAAATGGCCGAGCAGCTGATTGGCGTGACCATGCAGGAGCAGGGCGTGTCCCGCATCGTCGCCGTTGACATGCAGGCCGCCCTGAGCCTTGCCGAAATAGCCTGAACCCATCCAAACATCATGAGCACATTACAAATAAGTCTGGCGGTCGGTGGCAGCCTGGTCCTGGTCGGCATCGTTGCCCATGGCGCCTGGTCTGCCCGCAGGAACCTGCCCAAGCAAGCCACGCCCAAGCCGGCGCCCGACATCGAACCCGCGCCAGGACCGGAGAACTATTTTCAACTGGACGACGGCGATGGACTGCCCGAACGGCAAGAACCCAGCTTTGACACCGATGCCGGACTGGCCGCGCTCACGCAGCTCACCACGCCGGAGAGAAAACCGGTGCTCGACATCCTGATCGACGCGATCGCGCCGGTCACGCTGGCGTCGCCGATCGCCGGCGAAGCGGCGCTGGCGGCCATGCCGGGCACGCGCCGGGTGGGCAGCAAGCCCTTTGCCATCGAGGGCCTGCGCGAGGACAGCCGCGAATGGGAAATTCCTGCCGCCGGCTATCGCTACAGCGCCTTTCAGTGCGGCGTCCAGCTGGCCAACCGCACCGGCGCGTTGAATGCCATCGAATATTCGGAATTCGTCATGAAGACGCAGGCCTTTGCCGATGCGATAGGCGGCGAAGTCGAGTTTGCCGAAATGCAGGGCGAGGTGGCCCGGGCCCGGGAGCTGGACCAGTTCGCCGGCGCGCACGATGCGCAGCTGAGCTTCAAGCTGCGCGCCGTGAAGACCGCCTGGAGTCCGGGCTATGTGCAGCAGTGCGCGGCCGGCCAGGGTTTCATTCCGTCCGCGACGCCCGGCCGCATGCTGCTGCCGGCCAGCCAGGCGGGCCATGGCCCGATCCTGGGCCTGAGCTTCGACTCGCAGGCCGCCCAGGCCGAAGACCCCGAACAGACCGCCTTGTATGAAGTGGCGCTGTCGCTGGACGTGCCGCAGGTGCTGCGCTCGGAAGCGCCTTTTGCCCGCATGTGCGAAGTGGCGATTGCCCTGGCCGGCAGCATGGACGGCGTGATCATCGACGACAACGCCATCCTGGTCCGGCCCGAGGCCATGGAGGCGATCCATGCCGACCTGGAGCAGCTGTACGACCGCATGGACGCGCGCGAACTGTCGGCCGGCTCGGCGCTGGGCAGGCGGCTGTTTTCGTGATGACCTGATGTTCTGATTCCTGGACCATTTCCCGGCTGCCAGAGGCGGCCGATTTTTTTGAAGCATCCGACATTCCCATGGCCACACCTGACCTGTTCGCCCAGCCATTGCCGCCTCCCGCTTCGCAGGACGCCGTGTCCGCGCCCGAGCGCATCAACGCCCTGCGCGCCGAACTGGACCTGCATGCCCATCGCTACTATGTGCTCGACGAGCCCAGCATTCCCGACGCCGAATACGACCGGCTGTTCCGGGAACTGCAGGCGCTCGAAGCGGCGCACCCCGAACTCCAGAGCCCGGGTTCTCCGACGCAGCGGGTCGGCGGCAAGCCCCTTGGCCAGTTCGCCACCGTGCGCCACCGCATTCCGATGCTCAGCATCCGCACCGAAACCGACACCGAGGCCAGCGGCGCCAGGAATTTCGACAGCCGGGTCCGTAAAGAGCTGGGGCTGAAGGAATCCGACCCGCCGGTCGAGTACGTGGCCGAACTGAAATTCGACGGCCTGGCCATGAGCCTGCGCTATGAACATGGCGTGCTGGTCCAGGCCGCCACGCGCGGCGACGGCGAGGTGGGCGAGGATGTGACGCAGAACATCCGCACCATCCGTCAGATTCCGCTCAGGATTGTGGCCCCCACGCTTGTCGCTTCGCGTACTGCGCTGCCCCCCGAAGGGGCCGCTGCGCCTGCGGCCTGGCAAAGCCACTTCCGCGGCCCTGACTCGCGTGAAGAGGGTGACTCCACGCCCGCCAATTCGGGTGGTTCGCTGCCTGAATTTTCCATCCCTGCGGTACTGGAGGTGCGTGGCGAGGTGTACATGCGTCGCGCCGAGTTCGAGGCGCTGAACGAACGCCAGCGCGAAAAGATCGCCAGGGGCGCCAAGGGCGAAAAAACCTTCGTCAATCCACGCAATGCGGCCGCTGGTGCCGTGCGCCAGCTCGACCCGGCGCTTTCCGCCGAGCGTCGCCTGAGCTTTTTCGCCTATGGCGTGGGCGAGATCACGCCGCCCGAGGAAGGCGGTCCGGCATTCGAAACCCATTTCGAACTGCTGCAAACCCTGAAATCATGGTGTTTTCCGGTGGCAGCGCAGACCGGTATTGCACATGGCGCTACAGAACTGATAGCGTTTCACGGCACCATCCGCCAGCAGCGGGACCGCCTGCCGTATGACATCGACGGCGTGGTCTACAAGGTCAACAGCCTGGCGCTGCAGCGCCGCATGGGCTTTGTCAGCCGCGAGCCGCGCTGGGCGGTGGCGCACAAGTACCCGGCGCAGGAGCAGCTCACCACGGTGCTGGGCATCGACATCCAGGTCGGGCGCACCGGCAAGCTGACGCCGGTGGCCAAGCTGGCGCCGGTGTTCGTCGGCGGCGTGACCGTGACCAATGCCACGCTGCACAACGAGGACGAGGCGCGGCGCAAGGATGTGCGCGTGGGCGACACGGTCATCGTGCGCCGCGCCGGCGACGTGATTCCCGAGGTGGTCAGCGTGCTGCTGGAGCGCCGGGTGCTGGACGCGCCGCAGTTCTGCATGCCGCGCCAGTGCCCGGTCTGCGGCTCCGACGCCGTCCGCGAGGAGGGCGAGGCCGACTACCGCTGCACCGGCGGATTGTTCTGCGCCGCCCAGCGCAAGGAAGCGATCCTGCATTACGCGCACAAGCGCGCCGTCGAGATCGAGGGCCTGGGTGACAAGCTGGTCGAGCAACTGGTCGATGCGGGCGCCATCCGCACGCTGCCCGACCTGTACAGGCTGGGTTTTGCGTCGCTGGCCAGCCTGGACCGCATGGCGGACAAGTCGGCCGGCAACCTGGTGGCCGCGCTGGAAAAGTCCAAGCACACCACCTTGCCGCGCTTTGTCTTCGGGCTGGGCATAAGGCATGTCGGCGAGGCGACCGCAAAGGCGCTGGCCCGCCATTTCGGCAAGCTCGACAGCATCATGGACGCCAGCGAGCAAGCTCTGCTTGAAGTGGCCGACGTCGGGCCCATCGTCGCCAAAAGCATCCGCACGTTTTTTGACCAGCCGCACAACCGAGAAGTGGTCGAGCAGTTGCGCGCCTGCGGCGTGACCTGGGAAGAGGGCGAACCCGCTTTCGTTGCACCCAAGCCGCTGTCGGGCAAGACCTTTGTCATCACCGGAACCCTGCCGGGCCTGAGCCGCGACGAGGCCAAGGACCGGATCGAGGCCGCAGGTGGCAAGGTCGCGGGCTCGGTCAGCAAGAAAACCGATTACGTCGTGGCCGGCGCCGAGGCGGGCAGCAAGCTCGTCAAGGCGCAGGACCTGGGCGTGGCGGTGATCGATGAAGCCGCCTTGCTGTCGCTGCTGGATTCACCGCCGGCCTGAATCCCCTAGCGCCGCCTCCTCGGGACGAAGCCACAGCCAGACCAGCACGCAAGCCATGGCCGCCACCCCTGCCAGCGCAGCCCAATGATTGCCCAGCAGCAACCATGTCGTGGCGGCGCTGGCGGTCATGGCCACCGTGGCCGTCCACTTGGCTCGCCTGCCCACCACGCCGGCCCGCTGCCAGTCGGCGATGTGGGCGCCAAACCGGGGATGGGTTAAAAGCCATTGCGACAGGCGCGGTGAACTGTGTCCGGCCGCCCAGGCCGCCAGCAGGACGAAAGGTACTGTCGGCAGCACCGGCACGAACAGGCCCACGATTCCCAGGCCGAGGCTTGCGACAGCCAGTGCCAGCAGGCACCAGCGCGCAGCCGCAGGCAACGGTGCCTTACGCGATGCTGTGTTTTGTTTCACTGGCTGTTGGGCTGGCATGTCCACGATTGTGCCGCCAGCCGCTATGCTTGAGGCCATGACCATTCGTGAAATTCTCAAGATGGGCGATGCGCGGCTTTTGCGCATCGCCCGCCCCGTGGCAGCCTTCGACACCGATGCGCTGCATGTCCTGATCTCGGACATGTTCTACACCATGCAGTCGGTCAACGGCGCCGGCCTGGCCGCGCCGCAGATCGGCGAGGACCTGCAGGTGGTGATTTTTGGCAGCGACCAGCTCAACCCGCGCTACCCCGATGCACCGGTCGTGCCGCGCACCGTCCTGATCAATCCGGTGATCACGCCGCTGGGCGCGGACGAGGAAAGCGACTGGGAAGGCTGCCTGTCGGTGCCCGGCCTGCGCGGCATGGTGCCGCGTTTTTCGCGCATCCGCTACACCGGCTTCGACCAGTACGGCGACCCGATCGACCGCACGGTCGACGGCTTTCATGCGCGCGTGGTGCAGCATGAATGCGATCACCTGATCGGCATGCTGTACCCGATGCGCATTCGGGACCTGAGCCAGTTCGGCTTTACCGAGGTGCTGTTTCCGGGCCTGGACGCGTCGGCCGACGACTGACCCAGCGGGAAATCACCCACCCATTCCATTTTGAGATGCATGGCTGAGGCGCATTGGCTTGCAGGCTGCTGGGCCGGTTTTGCCAGCGTGCTCCTGCTCGCCGAACTCGCCGCGCTGCTCGGCGCCTTGGACGCTGCCCAAGGCATCAACCTTTGACGCCGGCTTGTTGAACCAACTGCCGCTCGGCACGCAACTGCAGTTGTCCGGCAAGGTAGTGCCTATTCACTATTCACCGGGGCCTGCTCAATCTGCCAGAACCGGCTCCAGTTCGACCGCCTGCAACGGTGCACGGATCAGGTGGTCAAAGGCGCTCAATGCCGCCTTGGCGCCATCACCGGCGGCAATGATGATTTGCTTGAAGGGCACCGTGGTTGCATCGCCGGCTGCGAAAACCCCAGGGACTGAGGTCTGCCCCCGTGCATCGACCACGATCTCGCCGTGCTTGGACAGCTCAACCGTTCCCTTGAGCCAGTCGGTGTTGGGGATCAGGCCAATCTGGATAAACACGCCTTCGAGCTCAACCTTGTTCAACTCGCCCGTTGAGCGGTCCTTGTACACCAGTCCATTGACTTTCTGGCTGTCGCCGGTGATTTCAGTCGTCTGCGCATGCGTCAGCACGGTGACGTTCTTAAGACTGTGCAGCTTGCGCTGCAACACGGCATCGGCACGGAGCACACTGTCGAATTCGATCAAGGTCACATGCCCGACGATGCCAGCCAGGTCAATGGCTGCCTCGACACCTGAATTGCCGCCTCCAATGACCGCCACGCGCTTTCCCTTGAACAGGGGACCGTCGCAGTGCGGGCAATACGCAACGCCCTTGTTCTTGTATTCATGCTCGCCGGGCACGTTGATGTTGCGCCAGCGTGCGCCGGTCGAGATGATGACCGATCTGGCGTGAAGGGAAGCGCCGCTTTCAAGCTGGATTTCGATCATGTCCCTGCCAGGACCCGCTTTGGGGACCAATGCCTTGGCACGCTGCAGGTTCATGATGTCCACATCGTAATCACGGACATGCTGCTCAAGCGCGACGGCAAACTGCGGGCCTTCGGTTTGTTTGATGGAGATGAAGTTTTCGATGCCCAGCGTGTCAAGCACCTGCCCACCGAAGCGCTCCGAAGCGACACCGGTGCGGATTCCCTTGCGGGCTGCATAGACCGCAGCGGCCGCGCCGGCGGGACCGCCGCCGACGATCAGCACGTCGAACGGTGCCTTGGCGGCGATTTTCTTCGCCTCGCGCTCGACGCCGCTGGTGTCGATCTTGGCCAGGATTTCTTCCAGGCTCATGCGGCCCTGGCTGAACTCGG
>JAQGMN010000227.1 GCA_028292345.1 Polaromonas sp.
GCAGTGGCTGCAGGAAGTGGCCCGGCACAGCGGGGCGCTGGAGAGCTGAGTTTCCAGTGGTCTTGCCGGGGTCATGGCCGCCTCGGATGCGCAAAAGGTGGCCATCCCTTTAGACTGGCATCCGTAGAAACCCGGTACCGGGTCAACCTTCACGGAGAAAAAACATGCATAGAACCGCTTTAGTGGTGGGCGCCAGCGGCATCGGCGGCAGCAGCGTCGCGCGCGAACTGATCGCGAACGGATGGATCGCTTACGGGCTGGCGAGGCAGCCGAAACACGATGTGGCGGGCCTGCGCCCGGTGGCGGCCGACCTGCTCGACCCCGCCAGCCTGGCGGCCGCGCTGCACGGTGTGGCGCCGACCCATGTGTTCATCACGACCTGGATGCGCCGGGCGACGGAAGCCGAGAACATCGCGGTCAATGCCGCCATGGTGCGCAACCTGCTGGCGGCGCTGGCGCCCCGCAAGACCGTGCGCCATGTGGCGCTGGTCACCGGCCTGAAGCATTACCTGGGTCCGTTCGACGCCTATGCGACGTCCGGAACGCTGCCGGACACGCCCCTGCGCGAAAGCCAGCCGCGCCTGCCGGTCGAGAATTTCTACTACGCGCAGGAGGACGAGGTGTATGCCGCGGCCGAGCGCGACCGTTTCACCTGGAGCATTCACCGTCCGCACACGGTGATTGGCCGGGCGGTCGGCAATGCGATGAACCTGGGCACCACGCTGGCCGTCTATGCGTCGATCTGCAAGGAAACCGGGCGCCCGTTCCAGTTTCCGGGTTCGGCCGCGCAATGGAACGGGCTGTCGGACGTCACCGACGCGCGCATGCTGGCCAGGCAGCTGGTCTGGGCCGCCGACACCGACGCCGCGCGCAACGAGGCCTTCAACATCGTCAACGGCGACCTGTTCCGCTGGAGCTGGCTGTGGGGCCGGCTGGCCGACTGGTTCGGCGTGCCGGCCGTGGGCTTCACGGGCAGCGTGCAGCCGCTCGAAGCCATCATGGCCAGCGACCATGCGCTGTGGCGCGAGATGGCCGAGCGCCACGGCCTGGCCGAACCGGCGCTGGACCGCCTGGCGTCGGCCTGGCACACCGACCTCGACCTGGGCCGCCCGCTGGAGGTGATGACCGACATGGCCAGAAGCCGCAAGCTGGGATTTGCCGCCTACCAGGCGACGGACGAGTCGTTTTTCGACCTGTTTGCGCAACTGCGGGCTGAGCGGCTGATTCCGTAGCCCGCCAGCCAGCGGCGACGGTGCGCCAGACACCGCTGCAGCTGGCTGCGCGTGACTCCGCGATTCGCGCATGAAATGCCTTGCGGTCTCGATTGCGTTAGGCTTCGCAGTCAACCGCGCCACCACCTCAGCCAAAGGAAGAATCTCATGGATGCTACTGAAATCAAAGTGGGTCAGCTTGGAATCAAGTACGTCCTCGATGGCTCGCCTACCGGGAGCTTCGGAGTCTTCGAACTCACCGTGCCGCCCGGTTCCAATGTTCCGCCGCCGCACAGTCACGCCAACAACGAGGAGTGCGTGTACGTTCTGGCGGGAAACCTTCGATACACAATCGGCGGTGAAACACGCGATCTGGCGCCAGGCCAAAGCATGAGTACGCCAAAAGGCGCCGTCCATGCTTTTTCGAATCCATTCACCGAGAACGCTCGCGCATTGATCATCCAGTCGCCCGACATTGGAGCCCAGTACTTCAAAGACATCGCTGTCGTTGTCAACGCTGGCGGACCGCCGGACAAAGCGGCCCTGGTCGCCGTGATGTCCCGGTATGGGCTGGTCCCGGCCGCGCCAAAATGAAGCTGATCGCCATCAACCGGTTCCTGGATCTCACTCAAACCTGAGCGGCCGCCTTGGAACAAGGCGGCTGGCTTCTGTCGGTCCAGGCGGCCCACCCGCGCGGCTCAATAAAGCGCCGCAAACCGGTCCACCAGCCGCGTCTCGCCCGCCACGATCAAATGGTCCCCCGCCTTGATTTCGGTTTCGGGTTGGGCATAGATGAAATCCTGGTGGCGGCGCTTGATGCCGACCACGGTGATGCCGTATTTCTTGCGGACGTCCGATTGCGCCAGTGTCTTGCCGTGGGTCTCGCGCGGCGAGCGGGTTTTGGCGATGGCAAAGCCGTCGTCGAACTCGATGAAGTCGATCATCTTGCCGGTCACCAGGTGCGCCACGCGCTCGCCCATCTCCGCTTCCGGGTAGACCACATGGTGCGCGCCGACCCGCTCGGCAATGCGCCCGTGCTGGGTGTCGTTGGCCTTGGCCCAGATGTCCTTGACGCCCAGCTGGTTCAGGTTGAGGATGGTCAGGATGCTGGCTTCGAGGTTGCTGCCGATGCTGACCACCGCATGCGAGAAGTCCAGCACGCCGAGCTGGCGCAGGGCGTTCATGTCGGTCGAGTCTGCATTCACCACATGCGGCAGTTCCGACGACAGGCCCTGCACGATGGCCGGGTCGCTTTCAATGGCCAGCACCTCGGTGCCCTGTTCCAGCAGCCGCTTGGCAACGGCGGTGCCAAAGCGCCCCAGGCCAATCACCAGCACGCTGGCCGACGCGCTGGGGTGTTTTTTATCCGACAATCAATTTCTCCTCGGGGTAGCGAAAACTGCGCCTGATCTGGTTGGTCGCCAGCGCCATGGCCAGCGTCACCACGCCGACGCGGCCGATGAACATCAGGGCGATGATGACGGTTTGCGCGGCCGGCGGCAGCTCGGCGGTGATGCCGGTGGACAGGCCGACCGTGGCGAAGGCGGAAATCACCTCGAAAATCACCTTTTCCAGCGGCAGCTCCACGACCGACAGGATCACCAGCAGGCTCAGGGCAACCATGGCGGCGCTCAGCACCAGGATGGACACGGCCTGGCGCTGCACGGCGGTGGAAATCCGGCGGCCCCGGAAGTCCACGTCCGGATTGCCCCGGATTTCGTTCCAGACCACCAGCATCAGGACAAAAAAGGTGGTCACCTTCACGCCGCCGGCCGTGCCCGCGCTGCCGCCGCCGATGAACATCAGCAGATAGTGCAGGGCCAGGGTTTCGGAAGTCAGGGCGGTGAAGTCAATCGCATTGAAGCCTGCCGTCCGCGCCGCCACCGAGGTGAACACAGACGCCAGCGCTTTTTCAAACAACCCCAGCGGGGCCAGCGTTTTCGGGTTGTCCATTTCCGCCAGAAAGATCAACACGGTGCCCGCCACGATCAGCGCCAGCGAGCCCCAAACCGTCAGCACGGCATGGATCGACCACTTGGGGCGCTGCTGCTTGCGCTCGATGATCAGCTCGTGCAGCACCGGAAAGCCCAGCCCGCCAATCACGATGGACAGCGTCAGCGGTATCAAAACCCAGCCGTCCCGGACAAAACGCATGACGCTGTCGCTCCAGGTGGAAAAACCGGCATTGTTGAAGGCCGAGACCGAATGGAACAGCCCCTGCCAGGCGGCTTCGCCCCAGGGCATGCCGTAGCCCAGGGCAAACCGTGCGGTCAGCAGGGCGGCAATCAGCAATTCGGTGACCACCGTGACGCCAAACACCACCCGCGCCACGCTGCGCACGTCGCCCAGCGTCAGCGAATGGGTTTCGGCCTGCAGCAGCAGCCGGCTGCGCAGCTTGAGCTGGCCGCCGATCAGCAGGCCCATCAGCGTGGCCGAGGTCATCATGCCAAAGCCGCCCACCTGGAACAGCGCCATGATGAGGGCCTGCCCGGCGGGACTCCAGTAAGTGCCGGTGTCCACCACCACCAGGCCGGTCACGCAGACGGCGGAGGTGGCGGTGAACAGCGCAGTCAGGAAGGGCGCCACCTCGCCCCTGGCATGCGCAAGCGGCAGCATCAGCAAGCCGGTGCCCAGGGCAGTGGCCGCCAGGAACGACAGCACCAGCACGGCCGAGGGACTGGTTAACCGAAGCTTCAAGATGGCACCTTCGTGATCGCGGGGGAGTGGGGGTAGGCCATGATAGCCACTGTCCAGCCGCTTGAGCCCGGCATGGCATTGCCTCGGCTTGACATGCCAACAGGGTTTTTAGGCAGGTGCCGGGCGGCCGGGCATAAGATTCTGGCCTGGTTTTTTCCTTGCCGAGGAGCTTTGCCATGGCCCAGGGTCAGGTGCCGGACACATGGGAACAAGGCGCGCCGTATGAGCAGTACGTCGGCCGCTGGAGCCGCCAGGTCGCGCCCTTGTTTTTGAAATGGCTGGACGTTCCGGCCGGCCGCCGGTGGCTGGACGTCGGCTGCGGAACCGGCGCCCTGTGCGCGGCGATCCTCGAAGCCTGCGCACCCTTGTCGGTGGTGGGCGTCGATCCTTCGCAGGGTTTCCTGGATGCCGTCCGGCAGCAACTCGCCGGCCGCGCCACTTTTCATTGCGCCAGCGCCACGGCACTGCCTTTGCCGGAGGCGTCCGTCGATGCGGTGGTTTCCGGGCTGGTGCTCAACTTCATCGCGGACCCGGCGGCGGCGCTGGCGGAGATGAAGAGGGTCAGCGCCCAAGGCGGCGTCATCGGGGCCTATGTCTGGGACTATGCCGGGAAAATGGAACTCATGCGCCACTTGTGGGACGCCGTCGTGGCCCTTGACGCCGGCAGGTCGCGCCTCGACGAAGGGCTGCGCTTCCCGCTGTGCCGGCCCGACGCGCTCGCCAAGCTGTTTGCCGAGGCGAAGCTGGAACAAGTCGAGGTGACGGCGATCGACATCGCCACCCCGTTCGCGAGTTTCGACGACTACTGGCAGCCCTTCCTGGGCGGCCAGGGGTCCGCGCCGGCCTACGTCATGTCGCTCGATGAATCCGCCAGGAACCTGCTGCGGGACACCGTCAAGGCGCGCCTTCCGGTGCTTGCCGACGGCTCGCTCTTGATGTCCGCCCGGGCATGGGCCGTTCGGGGACGGGTGGCCGCGTAGGCGCAGGAATCCCAGGAAGCGCAGCCCGGGCCAGCCGAATGCCTCATTCACATATTGAATCACCCTATACAACGATTCAATTTGACGCATCCTTTGCACCGGGCCACAGTGCGGCATGAATCCACCCCGCCAGATTTCCAGCCTTCCGGCCGTCACCCTTGCCACGGTGGACGAGTTGCGCGAGCGCATCCGCCGCAAAGCCAGGCTCAAGGGGCGCCAGGCGGACGACGCTTCGCTGGAAGAAGTCCGCGCACTGATCGGCCCCCGCCCGGCGGGCGGCCATCGCCGCGACCTGCTGATCGAATACCTGCACTTGCTCAACGACGCCTGGCGCTGCCTGCACGACCGGCACCTGGTCGCGCTGGCCAAAGAGATGAACATCCCCATGGCCGAGGTGTACGAGGTGGCGACGTTCTACCACCATTTCGACGTGCTCAAGGGCGACGAAACCGCGCCCGGCCTGACGGTGCGCGTCTGCGACGGGCTGAGCTGCGAGCTGGCAGGCGCGCAGGCGCTGCTGGCGCGCCTGCCGGCCTTGCTGGGCGCCGACGCGCGGCTGGTGGCCGCGCCGTGCCTGGGCCGCTGCGAACAGGCGCCGGTGGCGGTGGTGCACCAGACGCCGGTGCCGTTTGCCACGCCGGAATCCGTCGTTTCTGCATCGAATACGGCTTTGGCGCACGAACCGCGGGCGCAAGCAGCTATTAATTTTGTAGTAGCGGACTGGGCCGAAAAAAGCATTCCCGAACTGTCCGGCCACACCGGTTACGCCACCTACCGCGCCCACGGCGGCTATGCGCTGGCCGCGTCGCTGGTGAACGGGGAAGACGATGGCGAGCGCGTCCTGCATGCCATGGAGAACTCGGGCCTGCGCGGCCTGGGCGGCGCGGGCTTTCCGGCCGGTCGCAAATGGCGCATCGTGCGCGGGCAGCCCGGTCCGCGCCTGATGGCGGTGAACATCGACGAAGGCGAGCCCGGCACCTTCAAGGACCGCACCTACCTGGAGCGCGACCCGCACCGCTTTCTGGAAGGCGT
>JAQGMN010000228.1 GCA_028292345.1 Polaromonas sp.
GCGCAGCGCATCGCCCAGCCGCCGCTCGGACAGGCCATGGCCGTAATGCGGCGCGGTGTCAAAGCTGCGGCAGCCGCCGCGCCATGCCGCGTCCACCAGCTGCCGGGCTTGGCCATCGCCGACGGCCTCGAACAGGTTGCCCAGCGGCGCCCCGCCCAGGCCGAGCCGCAGGCCGCTGCCGGCGCAGGGAGGAAAGAAAATTTTCATTTCAGGGTAAGTCCCAATAAAAGTTTACCCATCCTATAACTAACATGTCAGTCATTGATACCGGGAAATCCCGGGGTTCCGACAACAAATTGAACGGCTTCCACGCCCTGACGCAACGCCGCGCTGACCCAGAAACGACGCCTTTCCATGCTGAAAAACATTCCCCCGCTGCTGACCCCCGATGCGCTGCATGCGCTGGCCAGCATGGGCCATGGCGACGACGTGGCCATCGTCGATGCGAATTTTCCCGCAGCCGCCCTGGCCCGCCAGGGCGGCGCGCGGCTGGTGCAACTGGCCGGCGCCAGCGCGAACCAGGCGCTCGGGGCCGTGCTGCAGGTCCTGCCGCTGGACGATTTCGTGCCGGAAGCGGCCTGGACCATGCAGGTGGTGGGCAATGCCGGCGCGGTTCCCGAGCCGGTGGCCGAGTTCGCGGCCGCACTGCAACAGGCCGGTGAAGCGCCCGCTGGCGCGCTGGAGCGCTTTGCCTTTTACCAGCGCGCGCAGTCGGCTTTCCTGATCCTGCAGACCGGCGAGTCGCGCAAATACGGCAACATCGTGCTGCGCAAGGGCGTCATCGCCAGCGACGCGCCATGAGCACCGCCCCCGCCGTCGCCGCCAGCAGCCTGCGCGCGCAGGCCTATGCGAGCTTTCAGCAGCAGATCGTCGATGCCAACATCCGCCCCGGCCAGTTCATCTCGCAGCGCGAGCTGATGCAGCTGCTGGGCATGCCGCTGGGCGCGGTGCGCGAGCTGATTCCGCGCCTGGAGGCCGAGGGACTGCTCAAGACCGTGCCGCAGCGCGGACTGCAGGTGGCGCATGTGGACCTGAAGCTGATCAACAACGCCTTCCAGCTGCGCCAGCTGCTGGAGCGCGAAGCGGCCAGCCGTTTCGTGGCCACGGTGTCCGACCGCGAGCTGGCCGCCATCGAGCAGAGCCACCTCGACATCGTGCAGCGCGCGCGCAGCGGCCGGATTGACGACGAACTGCTCAAGGACGCGACGGCCGTCGACTGGGGGCTGCACGACCTGATGATCGATGCGCTGGGCAACGAGCTGATTTCCGAGGTGTACCGCATCAACAGCCTGCGCGTGCGCCTGATCAAGCTCGAAGGCTCGACGTTGTCGCCGCAGGTGCTGGTTCCGGCGATGGAAGAGCACCTCTGGTTCATCGAGGCCCTCAAGCGGCGCGATGGGCAAGCCGTGCTGGAGCGCCTCGGCCACCACATTGAAAGCGCGCACCTTCGCGTGCTTGGACTGCCGCGGCCCCCCCTGCCGCGGTCTTTGGAGAACCCTGGATGACCACACCCCCCAACCCCGCCCGGCTTGCCGCCTTTCGCGGCATCTGGCCCGCCCTGCTCACGCCGCTCGACGCCGGTCTGAATATCGACCATGCCCTGCTGGCAGCGCATTGCCAGTCGCTGATCGCCCGGGGCTGCCCCGGCGTGACCATTTTTGGCACCACCGGCGAAGGCCCGTCGTTTTCCATGGCCGAGCGCAAGGAAGCCGTCGAGCAGCTGATCGCCAACGGCATTCCGGCCGCGCAGATCATGGTGTCCACCAGCTGCGCCGCCCTGCCCGAAACGCTGGAGTTGACGCGTCATGCGGTCAGCGCCGGCGTGCACGGCTGCCTGATGCTGCCGCCGTTCTTCCTCAAGGGCGTGCTTGATCAGGGCATCATCGACAGCTACCGCTATGTGTTGGACGGCATGGGCGAGGACCTGCCCAAACTCAAGCTGTACCTGTACCACATACCGCAGGTCACCGGCGTCAGCCTGTCGCACCATGTCATCGCCACGCTCAAGCAGCAGTACCCCGACACCATCCTGGGCATCAAGGACAGCGCCTGCACCACCGCGCACTCCATCGGACTGGCCGATGCCTTCATGAAGGACCTGACGGTGTATGTCGGCTACGAGCCCGACCTGCCGGAAATGGGCCGGCGCGGCAGCACGGGCGCCATCAGCGGCCTGGCCAACTTCATGCCGCGCGCGGTCAGCCGGCTGGTGACGCAGCCCGATGCGCCCGCCACGCCGGCCGAGCGCGAGCGCGTGATCGAGCTGATCGGCCTGCTGGGCGACTATTCGCTGATGCCGGCGCTCAAGGGCATCATGGCGATGCTGAGCGGCGAGCCCGCCTGGCTGCGCGTGCGCGCGCCGCTGGTGGCGCTGACCGAGGGCGAGTTCAAGGCGCTGGAAACCGCCCTCCGCAAATTCGGTATCGATCCCGCATCCGACTGAGCCTGGCCTGCCAGCCCCGATTTTTTGACGCGTTAGCCACCGATAAACGACTAGGAGACAACCATGAATAAACATTCCCTGCTTCGCCGCACCCTGCTGGCCACTGCTTCGGCCGTCGTGATGATGGGCGCCCTGCTGCCCGCCGCCCAGGCGCAGAACAAGGTTGCGTTGCGCGTTTCAACGCCGGCCGTGCCCGACGACTGGCATGCCAAGATGTGGACGGTGTTCAAGGACAACCTGGAGAAATCCGCGCCCGGCGAATTCGACGTGCAGATCAACCTGAACGCCACGCTGTTCAAGCAGGGCACCGAGCCGGCCGCCATGGCGCGCGGCAACCTGGAACTGTCGTCGATCTCGGCGTTTGACATTGCCAAGCTGGTGCCCGAGTTCTCGATCTTCACCGCCGGCTATGTCATCCGCGACCCGGAGCACCAGCAAAAGGTGTTCAACGGCCCCATCGGCGCCGAACTGTTCAAAACCGTGGTCGAGAAGATGGACGTGACGCCGCTGTCCACCGTGTACCTCGGCACCCGGCAGATCAATCTGCGCGATGTGCGCAATGTGAAGGTTCCGGCCGACCTCAAGGGCGTCAAGCTGCGCATGCCGGGCTCCAAGGAATGGCTGTTTTTGGGCGAAGCGCTCGGCGCCACCGCCACGCCGCTGGCCTTTGGCGAGGTCTACCTCGGCCTGAAGACCGGCACCATCGACGGCCAGGACAATCCGCTGCCGTCGGTGCGCGCGGCCAAGTTCTATGAAGTGACCAAGCAGATCGTGATGACCAGCCACCTGGTCGATGGCATTTTCATCGCCATTTCCAGCAAGGCCCTGAATGCGATGACGCCGGCGCAGCGGCAGAAGGTCAAGGCCGCCGCCGATGCCGCCGCAGCCTACAACAATGAAAACCGCCTGAAGGAAGAAGCCCAACTGGTCGATTTCTTCAAGCAGCAGGGCCTGCAGGTCACGACGCCGGATGTGGACGCCTTCCGCAAGTCGGTGCAAACGACCTACCAGAATTCCGATTACGCAAAAGTCTGGCCCAAGGGATTGCTTGAGCGCATCAACGCGACCAGGTAAGCCCGGCCTGGCCTGAGTAAAAAACCATGAGAAGCTGGCTCCAGAAATCCGCCAATGTGATTGGCGGCGGGCTCTTCCTGACCCTGTTCATCGTGTTCGTGATCCAGGTCACGGCGCGCTTCGGCTTCAACAAGCCGATGGCGTGGACCGATGAAGCCGCCGTGATCCTGTATGTCTGGGCCATCCTGTGGGCGGCCGCCTTCGTGGTGCCCGAGCGCGAGCATGTGGTGTTCGACCTGCTGTGGAACAGCGTCAGCCAGCGCGCGCGCCAGGTGATGCAGATCGTCGGCAACCTGATGGTCGGCGGCCTGGCGCTGTGGGGCATTCCCGCCAGCTGGGACTATGTGCATTTCATGGCCCGGGAAGGAACACCGGTGCTGGGCGTGTCCTTCATGTGGGTGTTCCTGCCTTTCGTGCTGCTGCTGGCGGCACTCGTGGTCCGCTCGGCCCTGGCCATCTGGAACGCGGTCCGGGGTATCGGTCTTGAAGCGGAGCTGCGTCTATGACATCCGGGATTCTGGTGCTCGTCCTTGTGCTGGTGGCGGGCATGGCGCTGCGCATGCCCATCGGCTTTTCAATGCTGGCCGCCGGCATCGCCTACCTGATCGCCAAGGGCCAGGACATCGGCCTGGTCGCCGAGCAGGTCGGCAACGGCCTGTACAACAGCTATGTGCTGCTGGCCGTGCCGCTGTTCGTTTTTGCCGCCAACATCATGAATGCCGGCACGGTGAGCGAGCGGATCTTCGACTTCTGCCGCATCCTGGTCGGGCGCATGCGCGGCGGCCTGGCGCAGGTCGATATTCTGGTCAGCGTGGTGTTCTCGGGCATGAGCGGCAGCGCCATTGCCGACGCCGCCGGGCCGGGCCTGGTCACCATCCGTCAGATGCTGAAAAAGCCCGAATACAGCCGGGGGTTTGCCGGCGCGGTGGTGGTCGCCAGTGCCACGCTGGGCCCCATCATTCCGCCGTCGATCCCGATGGTGATCTATGCCATGGTGTCGGGCGCGTCGGTGGGCGCGCTCTTTCTGGGCGGCGTGGTGCCGGGCTTCCTGATGGCCGGGCTGATGATGGTGGTGGTGCATTTCATCGCCGTGAAGCGCAACATGCCGCGCGAAGCGAAGATTCCGCTGAAGGAATGGCCGGCCATTGTCTACCGGGGTGCGCTGCCGCTGTCGATGCCCATCGTGCTGCTGGGCGGCATCTACTCGGGCGCCTTCACGCCGACCGAGGCGGCGGCGGTGGCGGCTTTCCATGCCCTGATCCTGGCCGGCGTGGTGTACCGCGCCCTGACCTGGCGCACCTTCTGGGGCGTGATCATGGAGTCCACCCGGGGCAGCGCGGTCATCACCATGATTCTGGCCGGCTCCTTCATCCTGAACTATGCGTTCACCGCCGAAGGCGTGCCGCAGGCCATGGCGCTGTGGGTGGACAGCATGAATTTCTCGCGCATCGGCTTTTTGCTGATGGTCAACGTGATGTTCCTGGTGCTGGGCTGCTTTCTCGATGTGTCGGTGCTGCTGCTCGTCTTCGTGCCGATGCTGCTGCCGGCGGCCAAGCTGCTGGGCGTGGACCTGGTGCATTTCGGCGTGCTGGTGGTGCTCAACATGATGATCGGCCTGATCCATCCGCCGTTCGGCATGCTGCTGTTCGTCACCAAGGCGCTGACAGGCATTCCGATTGGCGAGATGATGAAGGAAGGCTGGCCTTTCCTGCTGATGCTCTTGCTGCTGCTGCTGGCGATGACGCTGTTTCCGCAGATCGTGCTGTGGCTGCCGCAGACCATGGGCTACGGGGGCAAGTAGATGAGCCGCGTTGCAGGCATTGAAACGGCCGACGTGGTCTGCGTCGCCAGCTGGAACGCCGACCTGATCTCGCATGTGACCCGCCCGATGGCGCGCGGCGAGACGCTGATGGCCCATGCTTTCGGCATCAGCCCCGGCGGCAAGGGCAGCAATGCGGCCGTGGCCGCAGCGCGCCAGGGCGCCCGTGTGGCGCTGATCGCGCGCATTGGCGACGACGACTTCGGCCGAATGGGCCTGGACCTGTGGAACGCCGAGGGCATTGCGACCGGCCATGTCGAGCAGGCGCCCGGCGAGCGCAGCGGCGTGGCGCAAATCCTGGTGTATGACGACGGCGACAACAGCATTGCCATTTACCCCGGCGCGGGCGCGGGCCTGGGTGCCGGGCATGCGCAGGCGGCCACGGAACTGCTGGCGCATTGCCGGGTCGTGATGGCGTCGTGCGAGGTGCCGGTCGAGGCCACGCTGGAAGCCTTTCGTCTGGCGCGGCAAGCCCGTGCCATCACCGTGCTGAATCCCGCCCCTGCCCGGCCGCTGCCGGGCGAACTGCTGACGCTGGTCGATGTGCTGACGCCCAATGAAAGCGAACTGCTTGAATTGGCCGGGCCGGGTTGCGCGGGGTCAATCGATGCGGCTGCTCTGCTGCTGATGGCGCGCGGCGTGCGCAGCGTGCTGGTCACGCTCGGCGCGGCCGGCTGCCGGCTTTACCAGCCCGACGAAGCGCCCGTCGATCTGGCGGGCCGCGCCATGCCGGTGGCCGACACCATCGGCGCCGGGGACACCTTCACCGGCACGCTGGCCGCCGCCCTGGCGCGCGGCGAGTCGCTGCCCGCAGCGATGCAGTGGGCCAA
>JAQGMN010000234.1 GCA_028292345.1 Polaromonas sp.
TTCGAAGCACACCCCAATGATGCAGCAGTACCGCGCCATCAAGGCCGAGTACCCCGACACGCTGGTGTTCTACCGCATGGGCGACTTCTACGAGGTGTTTTATGGCGACGCGGAAAAGGCCGCGCGCCTGCTCGACATCACGCTGACGCGGCGCGGCCAGTCGGCCGGCGAGCCGGTGGTGATGGCCGGCGTGCCGTTTCATGCACTGGAGAACTACCTCGCCAAGCTGATCAAGCTGGGCGAATCGGTGGCGATCTGCGAGCAGGTCGGCGACGTGGCCACAGCCAAGGGGCCGGTCGAGCGAAAAGTGGTGCGCGTGGTCACGCCCGGCACGCTGCTGGACGCCGAACTGCTCGACGACAAGACCGAATCCATCCTGCTGGCGGTGCACCAGGGGCTCCGCAACACCTGCGGGCTGGCCTGGCTCAGCGTGACGCAGGGCGAGATCCACCTGGCGCAGTGCGCCAGCGGCGAACTCGAAACCTGGCTGGCGCGCATCGCCCCCAGCGAACTGCTCTACAACGTCGATGCCACGCCAGCGTTCGAGCAGCGCCTCAAAACCTGCCGCTGCGCCGCCAGCGCCCGGCCGGCCTGGCAGTTCGACGCCGCCCTGGGGGCGCGCCGCCTGCTGGAGCAGCTCAAGGTGGCTTCGCTGGCGGCCTGGCATGCCGAAGCGCTGGTCGAGGCGCATGCCGCCGCCTCGGCGCTGCTGGGCTATGCCGAGCACACGCAGGGCCGGGCGCTTTCGCATGTGCGGGGCCTGCAGGTGGTGCGCTCGGGCGAGCTGATCGACCTGCCGCTGACGACCCGGCGCAACCTCGAACTCACGCAGACGCTGCGCGGCGAAGCCTCGCCCACGCTGTTTTCGCTGCTCGACACCTGCGCCACCGGCATGGGCAGCCGGGCGCTGAAAAGCTGGCTGCTCAGCCCGCGCCGCGACCGCGCCCAGGCCGCCAGCCGGCTGGAAGCCATCGCCCAGCTGCGCGGCGGCGACGCGCAAACGCTGCGCGCCCGGCTCAAGGGCAGCAGCGATGTCGAGCGCATCACGGCGCGCATCGCGCTGCGGCAGGTGCGGCCGCGCGAACTGGTGGCATTGCAGCTGACGCTACAAAAAGCAGAGCTGCTTGCGCCCGTGGGCATTGCGCAAACGCCACTTTTAGCCACTATTTTCGAGGATTTGCAGCCGCCGCCCGGCTGCGCCGAGCTGCTGGGCCAGTGCATCCTGGACGAGCCGGCCGCGCTGATCCGCGACGGCGGCGTCATCAACCACGGCTGCGACCCGGAACTCGACGAGCTGCGCGCCATCCAGACCAACTGCGACGGCTTCCTGCTCGACCTGGAAAGCCGTGAAAAGGCGCGCACCGGCATTGCCAACCTGCGCGTGCAGTTCAACAAGGTGCACGGCTTCTACATCGAGGTCACCCAGGGCCAGCTGGACAAGGTGCCCGCCGACTACCGGCGCCGCCAGACGCTGAAAAATGCCGAGCGCTACATCACGCCCGAGCTGAAGATTTTCGAGGACAAGGCGCTGTCGGCTTCCACGCGGGCGCTGGAGCGGGAAAAATGGCTCTACGAGCAATTACTTGACCAGTTGCAGGACTTCGTGCCCGCCCTGGGCCGGCTGGCCCGCGCCATTGCCTCGCTCGATGCGCTGTGCGCGCTGGCCGAGCGCTCGCTCACGCTGGGCTGGTGCGCGCCCGTGTTTGTCCGCGAGCCGTGCATCGACATCGCCCAGGGCCGGCATCCGGTGGTGGAAGCGCGGCTGGCCGAGACGGGCGGCGGCGCCTTCATCGCCAACGACTGCGGCCTCACCGGCAAGAGCCGCATGCAGGTCATCACCGGCCCCAACATGGGCGGCAAGTCGACCTACATGCGCCAGGTCGCGCTGATCGTGCTGCTGGCCAGCGTGGGTTCCTACGTGCCGGCCGGCCGCTGCCGGCTCGGGCCGATCGACGCCATCCACACGCGCATCGGCGCGGCCGACGACGTGGCCAATGCGCAATCGACCTTCATGCTGGAGATGCTGGAGGCCGCGCAGATTCTGCATGCCGCCACGCCGCATTCGCTGGTGCTGATGGACGAGATCGGACGCGGCACCTCGACCTTCGACGGCCTGGCGCTGGCCGGCGGCATCGCCGCCCACCTGCACAACAAGGTTCAAGCCTTCACGCTGTTCGCCACGCATTATTTCGAGCTGACCGAGTTTCCGGCGCAGCACCACGGCGCGGTGAATGTGCATGTCAGCGCGGTCGAGTCCGGCACCGACATTGTCTTCATGCACCATATCGAGCCCGGCCCGGCCAGCAAAAGCTACGGCATTGCCGTGGCCAAGCTGGCCGGCGTGCCCGCCGCCGTCGTCAACCATGCGCGACATGCGCTGGCCGCGCTGGAAGCCCAGCAAACCCAGGCCAGCGCGCAGGTCGACCTGTTTGCGCTGCCGCCGCAACTGCCCGGGGCCGAGCCCTCCGGACTTGACATGGCCCTGGCGACAATAGATCCTGACAGCTTGAGCCCCCGCGAAGCGCTTGAAGCGCTGTACCGCCTCAAAAAGCTTGCGAACGCCGCCTGAATCCCAGGCTTCCCATGTATTCCCAAACTCCTCTCCACGCCATGACTTACTGCGTCGCCATCAAACTCAATGCCGGACTGGTCTTCCTGTCCGATTCCCGGACCAATGCGGGCCTGGACCACATCAGCACCTTCCGCAAGATGATCGTCTATGAAAAGCCGGGCGACCGCTTCATGGTGCTGCTGACCGCCGGCAATTTGTCGATCTCGCAGTCGGTGCGCGAGATCTTGCAGACCGAGGAGATCAAGGACCCCAACGGCGGCGAGCCGATCACCATCTGGAACGCCAAGAGCATGTTCGACGCCGCCCGCGTGCTGGGCTCGGCCATCCGCCGCGTCTACGAGCATGACGCCCGGGCACTGCGCAACGACGATGTCGGCTTCAACGTGTCGCTGGTCTTCGGCGGCCAGATCAAGGGCGAAGGCATGCGGCTGTTCCAGGTGTATTCGCCCGGCAACTTCATCGAGGCCACCGAGGAGACGCCCTACTTCCAGATCGGCGAATCCAAGTACGGCAAGCCGGTGCTCGACCGGGTCATCCGCCCCGAAACCCCGCTGGACGAGGCCGCCAAGTGCGCGCTGGTGTCGATGGACTCGACCATGAAGTCCAACC
Source organism: Polaromonas sp. (assembly GCA_028292345.1). GTDB lineage: Bacteria > Pseudomonadota > Gammaproteobacteria > Burkholderiales > Burkholderiaceae_C > Polaromonas. Next base: position 3,182 of record JAQGMN010000234.1, read on the forward strand.
TGTCGGTCGGCCTGCCGCTGGACCTGGTGGTGTATGAAGCCGACAGCCTCAAAAGCGACAAGGTCGTCTGCATCGACCAGGACAACCCCTACTACCAGATGATGCACAACAGCTGGGGGCAAAAGCTGCGCGAGGTGTTCGACAGCATCGAAGACCCGGTCTGGGACGATGCGCACACCGACACGCCGATCAAGATGCCGGCCGGCCGCCATGCCGTGCTGAAAAAGATCAGCACGCCGGAAGAAAAGCTGATCTAGGCGTTGTTGTTTCCCTGACCCTTCATCAATCCTTAACCGACCTTTACCTCCGGGCAAACACCGCCGCCCGCGCTGCGGCTGCTGCCCCTCATTTCCGTGCCCCAAAGCCCCAAGCCCCTCATCATTTTTTCCCATGGCAACAGCTTTCCGGCCAGCACCTACGGCGTGCTGTTCCAGAGCCTGCAGGCGCGGGGCTTTCAAATCAAGGCGATTGAAAAATTCGGCCATGACCCGCGCTACCCGGTCACGAGCAACTGGCCCCACCTGGTGCAGCAGCTGGCCGACTTTGCCAGCCAGGAAGTCGAAAAGTCCGGCCAGCCGGCCTTCCTGGTCGGCCATTCGCTGGGCGGCTTCCTGAGCCTGATGTGCGCGGCCGCGCACCCCGAACTCGGCGGCCGCAAGGTGGCCGGCGTGCTGCTGATCGACTCGCCGGTGCTGGGCGGCTGGCGCGCCAAGGCGCTCAGCGTGGCCAAGCGGGCCAAGCTGGTCGGCTCGATCTCGCCCGGCGCCGTCAGCCGCAAGCGCCGCCACCAGTGGCTGGGCCGGGACGAGGTGCTGGCGCACTTTCGCAGCAAGAAGGCCTTTGCCCGCTGGGACGAGCAGGTGCTGCGCGACTACATCGACCACGGCACGCACGACGAGGGCGGCAGCGCGCAAGGCCAGCGCCTGCTGAGCTTCGACCGCGACGTGGAAACGGCGATCTACAACACCCTCCCGGACAACCTGGAGCAACTGCTCAAAGCGCACCCGCTGCAGTGCCCGTCGGCCTTCATCGGCGGGCGCCAGTCGGTCGAGATGAAGCAGGTCGGCATGGCCATGACACAGAAGATCACCCAGGGCCGCATCATGATGCTCGACGGCAGTCACCTGTTCCCGATGGAAAAGCCGCTGGCCACGGCCGCCGCCATCGAGGCGGCGCTGCTGAACTTCATGGGCTGACGTGCTGCGGTCAACCGCAGGCGCCTACAAACTATCGCCCGCCGACAGCGAGGGCGTTTGCGCGATGCGCTCCGAAATCGAACGGCAGGCTTCCAGCAGCGGCGCCACATAAGCCTGTTCGGGATTGTCCTTCTGCCGAAACATCAGCGTGCTGACGCTGATGGCCGCCACCGGGGCGCCGCCCCCGCCACGGATGACGGCGCCAAAGCAAAAAATGCCATTTTCATTTTCCTCGCTGTCCTCCGACCAGCCCTTCTGGCGTATGCGCTGCAGTTGGGTGCGCAGGCCGGCCAGGTCAACGACTGTGTGGGCCGTGTAGCGCGGCATGGCCATGTTTTTCAGCAGCGGCTCCAGCGCACCGGCGTCAAGCGCGGCCAGATAGGCCTTGCCGACCGCGGTCGAATGCAGCGACACGCTGGTGCCGATGCGGGACGCCATGCGAACCGCGCTCGGGCTTTCCAGTTTTTCGATAAACACCATGGTGTCACCGTTCGGGACGGCCAGATGCACTGTTTCGCCGGTCAGGTCGCGCAGCTGCTTCAGCGCATCGACGGCTGCCAGCCGCAATTCGGAACGCCCCCAACTGCGGCTGGCCAGCTGGATAAGCCGTGGCCCCAGGGCAAGCAAAGCGGTACGGTCATTTTCAACCAGCAGGCGCTCGGCCAGCAGGCCTGCGACGATGCGGTGCACGGTCGGCCGCGGATAGCCGCTGGCCCGCATCAGCGCGCTGACGTTGAGCGGTTCTGCCGAGTCGGCCACCAGTTGCAGCACATGCATGAATTTTGAAAACGACGCTGTGCCGGCAACCGGATTCTGGTGGGGCGCGCAGAAAGCATGGGGCGGGTTGGCAGACATGGGAAGGATGTTAGCCCAGTCAACTTCCTGCTACCGGCTGGAGGAACTGGCGGGCCACTTTGTTCCCTCACGCCACCATATAGCCGCCATCGACCGGCAAAATCACGCCGGTCATGAAGGCGGCTGCCGGCGTGCACAGGAACATGGCCGCCTGCGCCACATCGGCCGGTGTTCCCCAGCGCCCCAGGGGGGTGCGCGCCAGAATCGGGCCGGCGCGCGCCGGATCGTCCTGCAGCGCCTGCGTCAGCGGCGTCGCAATCCAGCCGGGCGCAATCGCATTGACGCGAATGCCGTCGGGTGCGTAGGCGATGGCCAGCGACTTGGTGAGCTGGGCTACGCCGCCCTTGCTGGCCGCATAGCCCGGCACGAGGCCGCCCCCGAAAAAGCTGAGCATCGAGGCAGTGTTGAC